>NZ_CEEDDZ010000006.1:0-250633 GCF_979253585.1 Pseudomonas sp. AC463
TGTACCTGTGTGATTATCCCCTGGGAAGGCTTGGACGAGGTATGACCCGCGTCCAGGCCTCAAATGTGTAAACGATGTCCCCGGTTTCAGATGTAAACGATGTCTACGGTTCTACAGGTCACCGGGTGCAGATTGCGCACCGCGGTGACCGAGACGCGACTGAGGGACATCTAGCTTCTGCTGAGCATGATTACAGACGCATCGGCATAACAACGTAAGCCGAGTCGTCGTTGTCGGATTCCTGCACCAGGGCGCTGCTGTTGGAGTCGGACAGAATCAGGCGAACCTGTTCGGTAGTCATCACACCCAGCACGTCGAGCAAGTAGCTCACGTTGAAGCCGATTTCCAGCGAACCGCCGTTGTAGTCAACGCCCACTTCTTCTTCCGCTTCTTCCTGCTCCGGGTTATTGGCCTGAATTTTCAGCTGACCATTGGCCAGTTGCAGGCGAATGCCACGGTACTTCTCGTTGGACAGAATCGCGGTACGGCTGAACGCTTCACGCAGGGCCTGGCGGTCGCCGAGTACCAGCTTGTCGCCACCTTTAGGCAGCACGCGCTCGTAGTCCGGGAACTTGCCGTCGACCAGCTTGGAGGTGAAGGTGAATTCGCCGGTGGTCGCGCGGATGTGGTGTTGGCCCAATACGATGCTGACGTTGCCGTCCGGCTCGGTGAGCAGGCGCGCCAATTCAAGGATACCTTTGCGCGGCACGATCACCTGGTGGCGATCTGGCTGGCCGATATCGGCACGCATCGAGCACATGGCCAGACGGTGACCGTCAGTGGCCACGGCGCGGATGATGCCTTCCGATACTTCCAGCAACATACCGTTGAGGTAGTAGCGCACGTCCTGCTGGGCCATGGCGAAGCTGGTGCGCTCGATCAAACGACGCAGCTTGCTTTGCTCCAGGCTGCAGGTCAGCGAACCCGGACCTTCTTCAACCGTCGGGAAGTCATTGGCCGGCAAGGTCGACAAGGTGAAACGACTGCGACCAGCCTTGACCACCAGCTTCTGCTCATCGACCTTGATGTCGATCAGCGCGTCGTTGGGCAGGCTTTTGCAGATGTCCATCAGCTTGCGCGCCGGCACAGTGATCTCGCCCGGTTCTGCGGGCTCCTCCAGCTGCACACGACCAACCAGCTCGACTTCCAGGTCGGTACCGGTCAAAGACAATTGCTGGCCTTCGACAACCAGCAATACGTTGGAAAGCACCGGCAAGGTCTGTCGGCGCTCGACGACGCCTGCGACCAGTTGCAGGGGTTTCAACAGGGCTTCGCGTTGAATGGTGAAATGCATGGTCTAGTCCCTTGCCTTAATAAGCTGCGCTGGTGTCATCACGTAGTCAGTGTACGCAGCAGGTTCTTGTAGTCCTCGCGAATATCCGCGTCGGATTCCTTAAGTTCGTTGATCTTGCGGCACGCGTGCAACACGGTAGTGTGGTCGCGACCGCCAAACACATCACCGATTTCCGGCAGGCTGTGGTTGGTCAACTCCTTGGAGAGGGCCATGGCCACCTGACGCGGACGTGCCACCGAGCGCGAACGGCGCTTGGACAGCAGGTCGGAAATCTTGATCTTGTAGTACTCGGCCACGGTGCGCTGGATGTTATCCACACTCACCAGCTTGTCTTGCAGGGCCAGCAAGTCTTTCAGGGATTCGCGAATCAGCTCGATGGTGATGTCGCGGCCCATGAAGTGCGAGTGCGCGATGACCCGCTTGAGCGCGCCTTCCAGCTCACGCACGTTGGAACGAATGCGTTGTGCGATAAAGAAAGCGGCGTCGTGCGGCAGGTCGACTTTCGCCTGGTCGGCCTTCTTCATCAGGATCGCCACGCGGGTTTCCAGCTCCGGCGGCTCTACCGCAACCGTCAGGCCCCAGCCGAAGCGTGATTTCAGGCGTTCTTCGAGGCCTTCGATTTCCTTCGGGTAACGGTCACTGGTCAAGATGACCTGCTGGCCACCTTCGAGCAGGGCGTTGAAGGTATGGAAGAACTCTTCCTGGGAACGTTCCTTGCGCGCGAAGAATTGAATGTCATCGATCAGCAACGCATCAACCGAGCGGTAGAACCGCTTGAACTCGTTGATGGCGTTGAGCTGCAAGGCCTTGACCATGTCAGCGACGAAGCGCTCCGAGTGCAGGTAGACGACCTTGGCATTCGGGTTCTTCTTTAAGAGGTGGTTACCCACAGCGTGCATCAAGTGGGTCTTACCCAAACCAACGCCGCCGTAAAGGAAGAGCGGGTTGTAACCGTGCTTAGGGTTATCGGCTACCTGCCAGGCGGCCGCGCGGGCCAGCTGGTTGGATTTACCTTCGACGAAGTTCTCGAAGGTGAACGTGCGGTTCAGGTAGCTGGTGTGCTTGAGCGCGCCTTCAACCTGGACGGTGCGTTGCTCGGCGCGTACCGGCGCTTGTTGCGAGCTGGCGCCAGCCATCGGGTCGAAGCTGTCGCGGGATGGCTCTTCATTTATAGGCGCGTTTTTCTGCGACGCAGATTTCGAAGGGGCCTGGGCCGCCGGTGCCGGCGAGTTATTAACAGGTGCCGCCGTAGCCTGAGCCTGGGAGGCGCTCGCCGCCAGCGGTGCATTCGGCGCGGCACGCGGTGCCGAGCTGCGTTTGCTGCCTATTAACAAGGAAAGCACGGGCGCGATGCCGTTGCCGTGTTCATCGAGCAATTCGAGAACGCGGCTCAGGTACTTCTCGTTGACCCAGTCGAGAACGAAACGGTTAGGTGCATAGACACGCAACTCGTCGCCTTCGGCTTCGACCTGTAGCGGACGGATCCAGGTGTTGAATTGCTGGGCAGGCAGCTCATCGCGCAAAAGCTCCACGCACTGCTGCCAAAGTTCCACTGACACGGATATCCCCTAAGTTGAAAGCCGGTGAGGCAAAAACAGCCGCCATTGTAGCGGCCAGCCGTCCACTTATCCACATGTAGGTTGCGCACAGGGCACCCAAAATCAATGCGTTAAGCGTAAAAAAGTAGACCAATGGTCTGTGCATAAGCTCTGTGGATAAGCGTGCCTAAGCCCGTTGTACAAGTAGGGGGGAAAGTCTGTGGGTAACTGCCCTGTGGATAACAAGCCATTCCACACACAGGTTATCCGACAGCGCAGCACAGGGAGAGCACCGTTTTCCCCCGTAGTTGTCATTCTCTGTACAGCACGTGAAATATGGCCTCAAGGCACTTATCCACAGATGATGGCCTGCCTAGCTTTTATAAGCTTTACAGAAAAGCTTTAAATAACTTCCTTCTTTATTTTTATATCTATGACCGTCCCCATGAAAGCCGAGCGGATAGAAAAGGTCGCGTTGCCCATAAACATCTAATTAAAGGAAAAGCTGGTTGGAAATTGACCTAGAGGCTTGCTTTCTCTAGAATCGCCGGTCTCTTAAAACGGGGGCCATTCCGGCCCGTTGTGGACGAACCAGGTAACAACGCCATGAAACGTACTTTCCAACCAAGCACCATCAAACGCGCCCGTACTCACGGCTTCCGTGCTCGCATGGCTACCAAGAACGGCCGTGCTGTCCTGTCGCGTCGCCGCGCCAAAGGTCGTGCGCGTCTGGCAGTTTGATAATCCGGTACTGGTGGTGAGTCAGGACTTCAGTCGGGAAAAGCGTCTGCTAACCCCCCGGCACTTCAAGGCAGTCTTTGACTCCCCCACCGGCAAGGTTCCGGGGAAAAATCTCCTGCTCCTTGCGCGTAACAACGATCTGGATCACCCCCGTCTCGGGTTGGTGATCGGCAAGAAGAGCGTAAAGCTCTCCGTTGAGCGCAATCGCCTCAAGCGTCTGATGCGCGAATCGTTTCGCCTCCACCAGGACACTCTGGTCGGGTGGGATATTGTTATCGTCGCGCGCAAAGGCTTGGGGGATGTAGAAAACCCCGAATTGATTCAGCATTTCGGCAAGCTCTGGAAACGTCTGGCGCGTACCAACAAACCAGCACCAGCAGTCAGCACCGAAACTGTAGGGGTAGACAGTACCGATGCGTAAACTGGCCCTCGTTCCGATCCAGTTTTATCGCTATGCCATTAGTCCCCTGATGGCCAGCCACTGTCGTTTCTACCCCAGTTGTTCCTGCTACGCGTTAGAGGCCATAGAAAATCATGGTCTTCTGCGCGGTGGCTGGCTGACCTTTCGTCGTTTAGGTCGCTGTCATCCGTGGAATCCCGGTGGTTATGACCCGGTTCCACCTATCCCTACCTCCCGTTCTTCTTCGATGGCCGAGTAATCATGGATATTAAACGCACGATCCTGATCGTCGCCCTGGCAATCGTGTCCTACGTCATGGTCCTTAAGTGGAACCAGGACTATGGCCAGGCTGCCCTGCCGACTCAGAATGTTGCTACCAACCAGGCTGCGCCGGCTATTCCGGACACCCCGCTGGGTAACAATGCGTCCGCGAGTGCCGATGTTCCCAGCGCGAATGGCGAGACCGCCGCACCTTTAGAAACGCCAGTGGTCACCAATAAAGACCTCATCCACGTGAAAACGGATGTGCTCGACCTGGCTATCGACCCACAAGGTGGTGATATTGCGCAGCTCAAACTGCCGCTGTATCCACGTCGCCAAGACCATCCGGATGTGCCGTTCCAACTGTTCGATAACGGTGGTGAGCGTACTTATCTGGCGCAAAGCGGCCTGACCGGCACCAACGGTCCGGATGCACGTGCTACCGGTCGTCCGGTTTATTCGACCGAACAGAAGACTTATCAACTGGCTGACGGCCAGAACCAGTTGAACGTCGACCTGAAATTCAGCCTCGACGGCGTCAATTACATCAAGCGTTTCAGCTTCACTCGCGGTTTGTACGACTTGAAGGTCACGTACCTGATCGACAACACCAGCGAAAAACCGTGGAGCGGCAACCTGTTTGCCCAGCTCAAGCGTGATGGCAGCTCCGATCCGTCTTCGAGCACCGCTACCGGCACCGCGACTTACCTGGGCGCCGCCCTGTGGACAACTAGCGAGCCGTACAAAAAAGTGTCGATGAAAGATATCGACAAGGGCGCGCTGAAAGAAACCGTTCAAGGTGGTTGGGTAGCCTGGCTGCAACACTACTTTGTAACCGCGTGGATCCCGAACAAGGGCGAAGCGAACCTGGTGCAAACCCGCAAGGATAGCCAGGGCAACTACATCATTGGCTTTACTGGCCCGGCGTTGACCGTCGCGCCAGGTGCCAAGGCTGAAACCAGCGCTACCCTCTACGCCGGCCCGAAAAGCCAGGCTGTACTGAAAGAGTTGTCCCCAGGTCTGGAACTGACTGTGGACTACGGCATTCTGTGGTTCATTGCCCAGCCGATTTTCTGGCTGCTGCAACATATCCACAGCATTGTGGGTAACTGGGGCTTCTCGATCATCTTCCTGACCATGCTGATCAAAGGGATTTTCTTCCCTCTGTCGGCTGCCAGCTACAAGTCGATGGCCCGCATGCGCGCCGTTGCACCGAAACTGGCTGCTCTGAAAGAGCAACATGGCGACGACCGGCAGAAAATGTCGCAGGCCATGATGGAGCTGTACAAGAAAGAGAAGATCAACCCGTTGGGTGGTTGCTTGCCGATTCTGGTACAGATGCCGGTATTCCTGTCGCTGTACTGGGTACTCCTGGAAAGCGTGGAAATGCGCCAGGCGCCGTTCATGCTGTGGATAACTGACCTGTCGATCAAAGACCCGTTCTTTATCCTGCCGATCATCATGGGCGCGACCATGTTTATCCAGCAGCGCCTGAACCCGACTCCGCCGGATCCGATGCAGGCCAAAGTGATGAAAATGATGCCAATCATTTTCACCTTCTTCTTCCTGTGGTTCCCAGCCGGTCTGGTGCTGTACTGGGTGGTCAACAACGTGTTGTCGATCTCTCAACAGTGGTACATCACACGTAAAATCGAAGCGGCTACCGCAAAAGCCGCGGCGTAATTTACTCTGTGGGTAACCACTCAAGACGCCCCCTAGTGGGGCGTTTTGCTTTCCGTCACTTTTGTTCTGGAACCTGTTGATGAGTGCTCCTCGTGAAACCATCGCTGCTGTCGCTACCGCTCAGGGTCGCGGCGGTGTCGGTATCGTTCGTATTTCCGGGCCGCTCGCCGGCAAGGCTGCCCAGGCCATCAGCGGCCGTGAATTGAAGCCGCGTTACGCCCATTACGGGCCGTTCCTGGACGCAGACAACAGCGTGTTGGACGAAGGTCTGGCGCTGTACTTTCCGGGGCCGAATTCGTTCACCGGTGAAGACGTGCTGGAGCTGCAGGGCCACGGCGGCCCTGTGGTGCTGGATATGTTGCTGCAGCGTTGCCTGCAATTGGGCTGCCGCCTGGCCCGGCCGGGGGAGTTCAGTGAACGTGCATTTCTCAACGACAAGCTCGACCTGGCCCAGGCTGAAGCTATTGCCGACTTGATCGAAGCCAGTTCTGCACAGGCTGCGCGCAATGCGTTGCGCTCTTTGCAGGGTGCGTTTTCCCTGCGTGTGCATAACTTGACCGAGCAGCTGATCAGCCTGCGTATCTATGTGGAAGCGGCGATTGATTTCCCGGAGGAGGAAATCGACTTCCTTGCCGATGGCCACGTACTGGCGATGCTGGATAAAGTCCGCGATGAGTTATCCACAGTGCTGCGTGAAGCCGGGCAGGGCGCTTTGCTGCGCGATGGCATGACGGTGGTGATTGCCGGGCGGCCCAATGCCGGAAAATCCAGCCTGCTCAATGCCCTGGCGGGTCGCGAAGCGGCCATCGTCACCGAAATTGCCGGCACCACCCGGGACATTCTGCGTGAACATATCCACATCGACGGCATGCCGTTGCACGTAGTCGACACCGCCGGTCTGCGCGACACCGACGACCAAGTGGAAAAGATCGGCGTGGAACGCGCGCTCAAGGCCATCGGCGAAGCCGACCGTGTGCTGCTGGTGGTCGATGCCACGGCGCCTGAGGCTGTGGATCCCTTTGCGCTATGGCCGGAATTCCTTGAACAACGGCCGGACCCGGCCAAAGTCACCTTGATCCGAAACAAAGCCGACCTCACCGGCGAAGCCATTGCCATGCTAACCAGCGAGGATGGCCATGTGACGATCAGCCTGAGTGCCAAATCGGCTGGGGATGGCCTGGAATTGCTGCGCGACCACCTCAAGGCCTGCATGGGCTACGAGCAGACCTCGGAAAGCAGCTTCAGTGCTCGCCGCAGGCACCTGGAGGCGCTGCGTCATGCCAGCGCGGCCCTGGAGCACGGGCGGACACAGCTGACCTTGGCGGGCGCCGGGGAGCTGCTGGCCGAAGATTTGCGTCAGGCGCAGCAGCTGTTGGGGGAAATCACCGGGGCGTTCAGCTCCGATGATTTGCTGGGCAGGATCTTTTCCAGCTTCTGCATTGGCAAGTAAGCGAGTTATCCACAAGCGCTTACCAGTTGTAAGACACCGTACCGAGCAAGGTACGGCTGTCACCCCAGTAGCAGCGCCCCGCATCGTTGCAACCAGACACGTATTCCTTGTCGAACAGGTTCTTGGCATTCAGATCCACTGACCAGTTTTTGTCCAGCTGGTAGCCAATCGCTGCATCCACCAAGGTGACACTTCCGGCGTCCAGCTTCCCGTACAGCGTCGGCGCGGTGTAGGAAAAGGTGCTGTCGAAGTAACGCACGCCACCGCCCAGGGACAAGCCCTTGAGCTGGCCATCGAGGAAGCGGTATTTGCCCCACACCGAGGCCTGGTTGCGCGGAACACCAGTCATTTGGCGTCCCTCGACCCGCGACGTGGCCGAATCCTTGGTAATCCGAGCGTCGGTGTAGGTGTAGGCCGCAGTGACGTTCAGGTTAGGCGTCAGGTTGCTGTTGATTTCAGCTTCCACACCTTTGGAACGGCTTTCACCGACCTGGCGATAGCTGTTGGTGGTGGCGTCAAGGTAGGTGTCGTCCTCTTTGCGCAGGTCATACACAGAGAGTGTCATCGCCGTGTCCCAGCCGATCGGCTCGTACTTCACGCCCACTTCATACTGGCTGCTGGTGATCGGCTTGAGCGGCGCGCCGGAGTTGGAAATCTGCTGCACCGGGACAAACGCGGTGGAATAGCTGACATACGGCGTGAGGCCGTTGTCGAATTGATACATCACACCGCCCTGGTAGGTGAACTTGCGATCCTCGGAGCGGGTGTTGCTGGCTTGTTTCACCTTGTCGCGGAAATCACTGTCGACCCAGTCCTGACGGCCACCGAGCAGGAACAGCCAGTGGTCGTACTTGCTCTGCAGCTGTGCATAAACGCCTTTCATCTGTTGTTCGAGCAAGGTGTTTTGCACGGCGACCGGTGTGAGCGGATCACGCAGGTACACCGGGTTATACACATTGATGGTGCCAGCAAAACCGGCGTCCCAATCCTGGTTGAACGAGGTGCGGTCGTAACTGGCACCGAATAGCACAGTGTTTTCCAGGCCACCAACCTGGAATTTTCCTTCAATCTGGTTATCCAGGGAGTACACCATCGACTTGTTGTAGCGATCGTAGGCAGTCATGTTCAGTTGCGTGCCGAAGCCGCCGTTATTCAGCTCGCTCGGCCAGGTTTCATGGCGATCGATGCGTGATTGCATATAGCGCGAGTTTTGTCGGAACTGCCAATCGTCATTGAAGCTGTGGTTGAACTCGTAGCCGGTACTCCAGGCTTCGCGTTCGAAGGTGTTCCAATCCGGATCGCCGAGCATGGTGTGCCTGGAGAGCTTTCCATTTGGATTTGTAAGCAGAGTGCCGGCCGCCGGTAGGCCGAGTTCAAGGTTGGTGTGGTCCTTCTGGTAGTTGGCCAACAGCGTCAGGGTGTTGTAATCATCGAAATTCAGCGTCAAGGAGGGGGCGATATAGAGGCGATCGTCCGGTACGTGGTCCGTCTGGGTATCTGACTTGCGCCCCAACATCACCACGCGGCCAAGGATGTTGTCGTTGTCATTAAGCGGGCCGGAGATATCCACACCCACCTGGCGCCGGTTGTTCGAACCATAACCCAACTGCACCTCGCCTTGTGGAGTCGCTGTGGGGTGTTTGCTGACCAGGTTTACCAAGCCGCCCGGAGCGTTTTCGCCGTATAGCAGGGAAGACGGACCACGGAATATCTCGACGCGCTCCAGGCCATACGGCTCACTGGTGGTGTCATACCGGTTGCCCTGTACGCGTAGGCCATCACGCAGCAGACCGTAGCCATAGTCGGTGGCGTTGAAACCGCGAATGAAGAACAGGTCACCGGCCAGGCTATCGCCGGCAGCGAAGGGCGGGGCGAAAATCCCCGGCACATAACCCAACACCTCGGTCAGGGTCTGAGACTTCTGATCCTTGATCCGTTGGCCGGTGACCACGGACACCGAGCGCGGTGTTTCCGACAGCGGTGTGCTGGTCTTGGTACCGATGCGGCTGTTTTGCGCCTTGTAGCCCACATCCCCGGCAATGTCCTGATTGAAACCGCCCTGTTGATAAGTGCTGATCGTAGTCGGCGCCAGGGTTAGCTCGCCGGTCGGTGCCGCCTGCAACACATAACTGCCGGGCGCCTGGGCAGTGGCCTGCAACCCTGAGTTTTGCAGCAGCAGCGCGAAGCCTTGCTCTACCGAGTAGTCCCCGTCCAGCCCTGGGGTGTTCAACCGTGCGGTTTGCTGGGGTGAAAACGACAGAATCACATTGGCCCGGGCTGCAAATTGGCTCAACGCCCGGTCCAGCGGGCCAGGTCCAATGACGAAGTGTGCGGCCATCACATGGGGCGAAATCAATGCACCGGCGGCGCTTGCGAGCAAGAGGCCGAAGGTCATGCCGTGGCAAGAGAGTCGTTGGCGAAGCTGGGTAGGAAGGCGCATAGGTGGGTAAGCCCTGAAGGTAGCGTCGTAATTACCTGTAGGGCCGCGCCAGGTAGAAAAAAGATAACCCCCCTGTGGATTATTTTTCCGATCAACCCGTGTGCTTCACCGATACCCAATAACGCGTGAAGTATTTCACCTGGATCGGCAGCGTCGCTTGCAGGTTGGCCAGCACCGCATCAGTGGCATCCAGGCGCAAAGTCCCGGAAACCCGCAATCGCGCGGCGGCCAGATCACACTGCAGGACACCTGGTCGATAGCGGGCGAGTTCGTCGATGACATCGCCAAGCCGGGCATCCAGCACGATCAGTTGCCCGTCGACCCAGGCCGCCTGCGCACCGCCATAGGTGTGGTTGGGTCCGACATTGGCGCGATCAAAGTCAGCACTTTCGCCCGCGCCGAGCAGCCGGCCGCGAGCGGGTTGATCGGCGGGCGACAGCTCTACCCGATCCTCCAGAACGCCGACCCGCGTGGAGTCCGACAATTGGCGCACGGTAAAGCGCGTGCCCAATGCCTGGATCCGGCCCTCGCGGGTTTCGACATAGAAGGGCGTTTGCCCACCGAACTTGCCGGTGTGGATAAGTACTTCACCTTCGCGCAGGCGGATCAGACGCTGGTGCCCATCGAACACCACATCAATGGCAGTGTTGGTATTGAGATCAACCCGTGTGCCATCTGCCAACTCGATACGTCGGCGTTTACCCACAGGGGTGCGATAGTCGGCCCAGATGTTGGCCAAAGGCGTCTGTTGCTGAACATTCCACCCCAGGTAGCCGGTGCTGCCGAGTACCAGCATCCACTTGAGTACCTGGCGACGTTGTTGCGTGGTCGACAACGCGCGCCGGGTGAAATCCTGAGGCAGCGCACCCAGGCTGCGTTGCATTTGCTCCATCTGGTTCCATGCCGCCTCATGGGACGGATCGCCATTGAGCCATTGCTGCCAGGCGCGGCGCTCGGCCGGTGTAGGGGCCTGGGATTGAAACTGCACGTACCAGGTGGCGGCCGCCTCGAAGGTCTTGCGATCAGGCGCCGTCATTACAGGCTGGCCATTATTAGCGAGCATTCGGTCAGGGCGCGGATCATGTGCTTCTTCACCGTGGTCAGCGATACCTGCAGTTGGTCGGCGATCTGTTGATAAGTCAGGCCGTCGATCTGCGAAAGCATGAAAATCCGCCGCGCGCGTTCCCCAAGGCTGGACAGGGCTTTATCCACAGCCACCAGGGTTTCGATGATGATCGCCTTGTCTTCTTCACTGATGGCCGTGGCTTCGGGCCGCTCGGCCAGCGTTTGCTTGTAGGCCTGTTCAATCGCGTGCCGACGATAGCGGTCAATCACCAACCCCCTGGCGATGGTCGCCAGGTAGTCCCGTGGCTCCAGGATCTGCGCCGCATGCCGCCCGCCTAGGATGCGCACAAACGTATCGTGCGCTACATCGGCCGCATCGCAGGCGTTATGCAATTTACCTTTGAGCCACCCGTGCAGCCACGAATGGTGCTGTTCGTAGATGTGCTGTACCGCAGTCGTGTGAGAAGGAGGGGACATAGGGCATGACAAGGCAGGTTAATGATAATCGCTATTATTAACTGCGCTGTCGTTTTCCCACAATAGGGCTCTCTTTGCCGTGTTCTCCACCGAGGCCATCGATATCGGTGGCTTGGTCGTGGGCGAAAAACGCCTTTTCTGTGGATTAAGCCCTGTGAATAACCGCCCCTGTGCCCAGTTGATAACAGGGCTTGAAACCTGAGTAAAAACCCCTCTGTGGATAAGCACCTGTTTAATCCACAGGCTTAGAGCACTTATCCAAGGGCCTCATTGGCACATGACCACAGACTTTTGAATCGCTGTACACAACGTAAATAAAGGCCTGTAGAGATCTATCCACAGAAATCATGCTCAGTAGAAATAAACATAAAAACAAAGATTTAATAAATTTCTTTCTTTTTAATTTCTATTGTTCGTGATTCATCCACAGCTGGTTAAATTTTGTGCAAAGGGTTCTTTAGGAAGGGCTAAGTCCCTATACTTGCCGCCAAAGCTCTAAAACTCATTCAACAAACAATTCCTGATTACCTACATAAGCAGGCACGAGGTGCGTGGTGGATTTCCCTTCCCGTTTTGAAGTGATCGTCATCGGCGGCGGTCATGCCGGTACCGAGGCAGCACTGGCGTCAGCACGCATGGGCGTAAAAACCCTGTTGCTCACGCACAACGTGGAAACCCTCGGTGCAATGAGTTGCAACCCTGCCATTGGCGGGATCGGCAAGAGCCATCTGGTCAAGGAAATCGATGCCCTTGGTGGCGTCATGGCCACGGCCACCGACAAAGGTGGTATTCAATTTCGCGTGCTCAACAGCCGCAAAGGCCCAGCCGTGCGAGCTACCCGGGCACAAGCGGACCGCATCCTGTACAAGGCGGCGGTACGCGAAACCCTGGAAAACCAGCCGAACCTGTGGATATTTCAACAGGCAGCCGATGACCTGATTGTCGAACAGGACGTGGTGAAGGGCGTTGTCACACAAATGGGCCTGCGTTTCTTCGCAGAATCCGTGGTGTTGACCACCGGTACGTTCCTCGGCGGACTTATCCACATTGGCATGCAGAATTATTCCGGCGGCCGCGCTGGTGATCCACCATCGATTGCCCTGGCAAAACGGCTGCGTGAATTGCCGCTGCGCGTCGGTCGCCTGAAAACCGGGACCCCGCCGCGTATCGACGGGCGTTCTGTGGATTTCTCGGTGATGACCGAGCAAGCCGGTGATACGCCGATCCCAGTGATGTCGTTCATGGGCAACAAAGAACAGCACCCGAAACAGGTCAGTTGCTGGATTACCCACACGAACGCTCGCACCCACGAAATCATTGCCGCGAACCTCGACCGTTCGCCGATGTATTCCGGGGTAATCGAAGGCATCGGCCCGCGTTATTGCCCGTCGATCGAAGACAAGATCCACCGCTTTGCCGACAAGGAAAGCCACCAGGTCTTTATCGAACCCGAAGGCTTGACCACCCACGAGCTGTACCCGAACGGGATTTCCACTTCCCTGCCGTTCGACGTGCAAATCCAGATCGTGCAATCGATCCGTGGCATGGAAAACGCCCATATCGTGCGTCCTGGCTACGCCATCGAGTACGACTACTTCGACCCGCGTGACTTGAAATACAGCCTCGAAACCAAGGTGATCGGCGGTCTGTTCTTCGCCGGGCAAATCAACGGCACCACCGGTTACGAAGAAGCCGGCGCCCAAGGTCTGCTGGCCGGGACCAACGCCGCACTGCGCGCGCAGGGCAAAGACAGCTGGTGCCCGCGTCGCGACGAGGCGTACATCGGCGTGTTGGTTGACGACCTGATTACCCTCGGCACCCAGGAACCGTACCGGATGTTCACCTCCCGGGCCGAATACCGCCTGATCCTGCGTGAAGACAACGCCGACCTGCGCCTGACAGAAAAAGGTCGTGAGCTGGGCCTGGTCGATGACGCGCGCTGGGAAGCGTTCTGCAAAAAACGCGAAAGCATCACCCTCGAAGAACAACGCTTGAAAAGTACCTGGGTTCGCCCGGGCACCGAGCAGGGCGACGCGATTGCCGAAAAATTCGGCACGCCGCTGACCCACGAGTACAACCTGCTGAACCTGCTCTCCCGTCCGGAAATCGACTACGCTGGTCTGGTTGAAGTGACAGGCCAGGGCGCAGAAGACCCACAGGTGGCCGAACAGGTCGAGATCAAGACCAAGTACGCCGGTTACATTGACCGTCAACAGGACGAGATCGCTCGCCTGCGCGCCAGTGAAAACACCAAGTTGCCTGTGGATATCGACTACACCGGGATTTCCGGGTTGTCGAAAGAAATTCAAAGCAAGCTGGGGATAACTCGCCCTGAAACCCTGGGCCAGGCTTCACGTATCCCCGGTGTCACCCCGGCAGCCATTTCGCTGTTGATGATTCATTTGAAAAAACGCGGCGCGGGCCGTCAGTTGGAGCAAAGCGCTTGAGTTCGTTGGTCACCTCGCAACACGCCGAAGAGTTATCCACAGGTGCGCGCCAATTGGGCGTGGACCTGACCGAAGCCCAGCACGAATTGCTGCTGGGTTATCTGGCCCTGTTGATCAAATGGAACAAGGCTTACAACCTCACTGCAGTGCGCGACCCCAATGAAATGGTCTCGCGTCACTTGCTCGACAGCCTGAGCGTGATGCCGTTTATCGAAAACGGTCGTTGGCTCGACGTGGGCAGTGGTGGCGGCATGCCTGGCATTCCATTAGCGATCCTGTTTCCAGAGTCGCAAGTGACGTGCCTGGACAGCAACGGCAAGAAAACCCGCTTCCTGACTCAGGTAAAACTCGAACTCAAGCTGGATAACCTGCAAGTTATCCACAGTCGCGTCGAAGCCTTCACGCCTGAACAGCCTTTCAACGGAATTGTTTCCCGGGCGTTCAGCAGCATGGAGAACTTCAGCACCTGGACCCGCCATCTCGGCGACCGCGACACCCGCTGGCTGGCAATGAAGGGCGTTCATCCAAGCGACGAGCTGTTAGCATTGCCGGCAGACTTCCACCTCGATAGCGAACACGCCTTGGCCGTACCCGGTTGCCAAGGCCAACGCCATCTGCTGATACTGCGCCGCACGGCATGATTGGGAACACAAGCAAGAATGGCTAAGGTATTCGCGATAGCGAACCAGAAAGGTGGCGTGGGTAAAACCACCACCTGCATCAACCTCGCAGCATCCCTGGTCGCGACCAAGCGCCGGGTGCTGTTGATCGACCTCGATCCACAGGGCAACGCCACTATGGGTAGCGGTGTGGATAAACACGGCCTGGAAAACTCGGTCTACGACTTGCTGATCGGCGAGTGCGACCTGGCCCAGGCCATGCACTTCTCCGAGCACGGTGGTTATCAACTGCTGCCGGCCAACCGCGATTTGACCGCGGCGGAAGTGGTGCTGCTGGAAATGCAGATGAAAGAAAGCCGTCTGCGCAGCGCCCTGGCGCCGATCCGCGAGAATTACGACTACATTTTGATCGACTGCCCGCCGTCGCTGTCGATGCTTACGCTGAACGCATTGGTGGCCGCCGACGGGGTAATTATCCCCATGCAGTGCGAGTACTTCGCACTGGAAGGCTTGAGCGACCTTGTGGATAACATCAAGCGTATCGCCGAGTTGCTCAACCCGAACCTGCAGATCGAAGGCCTGTTGCGGACCATGTATGACCCGCGCCTGAGCCTGATGAATGACGTCTCGGCGCAGCTCAAGGAGCACTTCGGCGACCAGCTCTACGACACCGTGATCCCGCGCAACATCCGCCTGGCCGAAGCGCCAAGCTACGGGATGCCCGCGTTGGCTTACGACAAATCGTCGCGTGGCGCCATTGCCTACCTGGCGCTGGCCGGCGAGATGGTTCGCCGTCAACGCCGCAACTCACGCACCGCTGCAGCCCAGCCAACTTAAGGAATCCCCATGGCCGTCAAGAAACGAGGTCTAGGACGTGGACTGGATGCACTGTTGAGTGGTCCGACCGTCACATCGCTTGAAGAACAAGCGGTGCAGGCCGACGAGCGCGAGCTGCAGCACCTGCCCCTCGATCTGATCCAGCGCGGCAAATACCAGCCGCGCCGGGACATGGACCCCCAGGCGCTGGAAGAACTGGCCAACTCGATCAAGGCCCAGGGCGTGATGCAGCCGATCGTGGTGCGCCCGATCGGCGGCGGTCGTTTTGAAATCATCGCCGGCGAACGCCGCTGGCGTGCCAGCCAGCAGGCCGGTAAAGACACCATCCCGGCGATGGTGCGCGATGTGCCGGATGAAACCGCCATCGCCATGGCATTGATCGAAAACATCCAGCGCGAAGACCTCAATCCCATCGAGGAAGCCATTGCCCTGCAGCGCTTGCAGCAGGAGTTCAAGCTGACCCAGCAGGAAGTGGCCGATGCGGTGGGTAAATCCCGCGTGACGGTTTCCAACCTGCTGCGCCTGATCGCGCTGCCGGAAGTGATCAAGACCATGTTGTCCCATGGTGATCTGGAGATGGGCCACGCCCGGGCTTTGCTCGGTTTGCCGGAAAATCAACAGGTTGAAGGGGCGCGACACGTTGTCGCACGAGGGCTCACCGTTCGTCAGACCGAGGCCCTGGTTCGCCAGTGGCTCAGCGGCAAACCTGCACCGGTCGAAACGACCAAACCTGATCCGGATATTGCCCGTCTCGAGCAGCGGCTGGCCGAGCGCCTGGGCTCTGCGGTGCAAATCCGCCATGGAAAGAAAGGCAAAGGCCAATTGGTCATCGGATATAACTCTCTCGATGAGCTTCAGGGCGTCCTTGCCCACATCCGCTGAAACATTTGCTTATGTAGCGCGTGATCGGAAATCACTACCCGGCAGTTGAATAGGGGCAGAACCGCCCCTATACTCTGCGCGCATTTTGTCGGCACAAATTATGCCAAGTTATTGATTTCCGGCAGCCGACCATTGAGGAGCAAGAGTGATGGAAACCCGCACGCCAAACACGTTGCCGTTCCATCGCTTGGCCGTTTTTCCGGTTTTATTGGCTCAATTTGTCATTTTGCTGATCGCCGCATTGGCGCTTTGGTATTGGCATGGAGTCGTAGCCGGATATTCAGGACTCTGCGGAGGCCTGATAGCCTTGCTGCCCAATATGTATTTTGCTCACAGGGCCTTTCGGTTTTCCGGCGCCCGAGCAGCCCAGGCTATCGTCCGGTCATTTTATGCTGGCGAAGCAGGGAAACTGATTTTGACGGCAGTGCTGTTTGCACTGACCTTTGCAGGTGTGAAGCCATTGGCGCCGCTGGCTGTATTCGGCGTCTTCGTGTTGACCCAACTGGTCAGCTGGTTCGCTCCCCTGCTAATGAAAACAAGACTTTCGAAACCTTAGGGCGTTTGAGGCAACCATGGCAGAAACAACCGCTTCGGGCTATATCCAGCACCACTTGCAGAACCTGACCTTCGGTCAGCTTCCCAACGGCGGCTGGGGCTTTGCCCACTCCGCAGCAGAAGCCAAAGAAATGGGCTTCTGGGCTTTCCACCTGGATACTCTGGGCTGGTCGGTCGCACTGGGTCTGATCTTCGTCCTGATTTTCCGCATGGCGGCAAAAAAGGCGACTTCCGGTCAACCAGGTGCCTTGCAGAACTTCGTTGAAGTACTGGTCGAATTCGTCGATGGCAGCGTGAAAGACAGCTTCCATGGCCGTAGCCTGGTGATTGCACCGCTGGCACTGACCATCTTCGTCTGGGTGTTCCTGATGAACGCCGTCGACCTGGTACCGGTCGACTGGATTCCTCAGCTGGCCATCCTGATCACTGGCGATGCGCACATTCCGTTCCGTGCCGTATCGACTACCGATCCTAACGCCACCCTGGGCATGGCCCTGTCGGTGTTTGCGTTGATCATTTTCTACAGCATCAAGGTCAAGGGCATCGGCGGCTTCATCGGCGAACTCACCCTGCACCCGTTCGGCAGCAAGAACATCTTCGTTCAAGCCCTGCTGATCCCGGTGAACTTCCTGCTGGAATTCGTCACCCTGATCGCCAAGCCGATTTCCCTGGCTCTGCGACTGTTCGGCAACATGTATGCCGGCGAACTGGTGTTCATTCTGATTGCTGTGATGTTCGGCAGCGGTCTGCTCTGGCTTAGCGGCCTGGGCGTGGTTCTGCAGTGGGCGTGGGCTGTGTTCCACATCCTGATCATCACCCTGCAGGCCTTTATCTTCATGATGCTGACCATCGTCTACCTGTCGATGGCACACGAAGAGAACCATTAAGACCAGTCTCGACTAGTCTGATGTCCTTCCCGGTGAAACGGGAAGGTGGCCCTCGCGGGCTATGAAACGATTTGTTTTACCGCTTTAAAATCTAAAAAACCTAAACCATACGACGTAAAAGTCGGGAGGAAAGATGGAAACTGTAGTTGGTCTAACCGCTATCGCTGTTGCACTGTTGATCGGCCTGGGCGCCCTGGGTACTGCCATTGGTTTCGGCCTGCTGGGCGGCAAGTTCCTGGAAGGCGCAGCGCGTCAGCCAGAAATGGTTCCAATGCTGCAAGTTAAAATGTTCATCGTCGCCGGCCTGCTCGACGCCGTGACCATGATCGGCGTTGGTATCGCTCTGTTCTTCACCTTCGCGAACCCCTTCGTTGGTCAACTCGCTGGCTAATCACTCGAATTTTCGAGTGATTGGGGTGATGGACAACGAATGAGCGAGGTGTTGGCGTGAACATTAATGCAACCCTGATTGGCCAATCCGTTGCGTTCTTCATTTTTGTAGTGTTTTGCATGAAGTTCGTGTGGCCTCCGGTCATCGCGGCTTTGCACGAACGTCAGAAGAAGATCGCGGATGGTTTGGACGCTGCCAGCCGTGCAGCTCGCGACCTGGAGTTGGCCCAAGAGAAAGTGGGTCATCAACTGCGTGAAGCTAAAGCACAGGCAGCTGAAATCATTGAGCAAGCCAAGAAACGCGGTAACCAGATCGTCGAAGAGGCTGTTGATAAAGCCCGCGTCGAAGCTGACCGTGTGAAGGCTTCGGCTCATGCCGAGATCGAACAGGAACTGAACGGCGTCAAAGACGCGCTGCGTGCCCAACTGGGTGCTCTGGCGGTCGGCGGTGCTGAGAAGATCCTCGGTGCCACAATCGATCAAAACGCGCACGCGGAGCTGGTTAATAAACTGGCTGCTGAAATTTAAGCGAGGGCGATCATGGCAGAACTGACCACGTTGGCCCGACCTTACGCTAAGGCAGCCTTCGAGCACGCCCAGGCCCACCAGCAACTGGCCTCTTGGTCAGCCATGCTCGGCCTGGCTGCAGCAGTGTCGCAAGACGACACCATGCAGCGCGTGCTCAAGGCCCCGCGCCTGACGAGCGCAGACAAGGCCGCCACTTTTATTGAAGTGTGCGGCGACAAGTTCGATGTGAAAGTGCAGAACTTCATCCACGTCGTTGCCGAAAACGACCGTCTCCCGCTGTTGCCGGAGATTGCCGCTCTGTTCGACCTGTACAAGGCCGAAGAAGAGAAGTCGGTAGACGTTGAAGTGACCAGTGCTTTTGCATTGAACCAAGAACAGCAAGACAAACTCGCCAAGGTTCTCAGTGCACGACTCAATCGGGAAGTGCGCCTGCAAGCTTCGGAGGACGCATCCCTGATTGGTGGTGTTGTTATCCGTGCCGGCGACCTGGTTATCGATGGCTCGATTCGCGGCAAAATCGCGAAACTTGCCGAAGCATTGAAATCTTGAGTTTGAAGGGGCAGCAGAGCAATGCAGCAACTCAATCCTTCCGAAATAAGTGAAATTATCAAGGGCCGCATCGACAAGCTCGATGTGACCTCCCAAGCCCGTAACGAAGGCACTGTCGTCAGCGTATCTGACGGCATCGTGCGGATTCACGGTCTGGCCGACGTAATGTACGGCGAGATGATCGAGTTTCCGGGCGGCGTCTACGGTATGGCCCTCAACCTGGAGCAAGACTCCGTAGGTGCCGTTGTATTGGGCTCCTACCAGTCTCTTGCCGAAGGCATGAGCGCCAAGTGCACAGGCCGCATCCTGGAAGTTCCGGTTGGTAAGGAACTGCTGGGTCGCGTAGTCGACGCACTGGGTAACCCTGTTGACGGTAAAGGTCCACTGGGCAACACCGAGACCGACGCGGTCGAGAAAGTTGCTCCAGGCGTGATCTGGCGTAAGTCGGTAGACCAGCCTGTACAGACTGGCTACAAGGCTGTCGATGCCATGATCCCGGTCGGCCGTGGCCAGCGTGAGCTGATCATCGGTGACCGTCAGATCGGTAAAACCGCTCTGGCGATCGACGCGATCATCAACCAGAAGAACAGCGGCATTTTCTGCGTCTATGTAGCGATCGGTCAGAAGCAATCGACCATCGCCAACGTGGTTCGCAAGCTGGAAGAAAACGGCGCCCTGGCCAACACGATCATCGTGGCTGCCAGTGCTTCGGAATCTCCTGCGCTGCAATTCCTGGCACCGTACTCCGGTTGCACCATGGGTGAATTCTTCCGCGACCGCGGTGAAGACGCGCTGATCGTTTATGACGATCTGTCCAAGCAAGCAGTGGCTTACCGCCAGATTTCCCTGCTGCTGCGCCGTCCACCAGGCCGTGAAGCCTACCCAGGCGACGTGTTCTATCTCCACTCCCGTCTGCTGGAGCGCGCATCCCGCGTTTCGGAAGAGTACGTAGAGAAGTTCACCAACGGCGCAGTGACCGGCAAAACCGGTTCCCTGACCGCACTGCCGATCATCGAAACCCAGGCTGGCGACGTTTCCGCGTTCGTTCCGACCAACGTGATTTCCATCACCGACGGTCAGATCTTCCTGGAATCGGCCATGTTCAACTCGGGCATCCGCCCTGCAGTGAACGCCGGTGTTTCGGTATCCCGTGTGGGTGGTGCCGCTCAGACCAAGATCATCAAGAAGCTCTCCGGTGGTATCCGTACCGCTCTGGCTCAGTACCGTGAACTGGCGGCATTCGCCCAGTTCGCTTCTGACCTGGACGAAGCGACCCGTAAGCAACTTGAGCATGGTCAGCGCGTTACCGAGCTGATGAAGCAGAAGCAATACGCCCCAATGTCGATCGCTGACATGGCGTTGTCGCTGTATGCCGCTGAGCGTGGGTTCCTGACCGACGTTGAAATCGCCAAGGTCGGCAGCTTTGAACAAGCGCTGATTGCTTACTTCAACCGCGATCACGCCGAATTGATGGCGAAGATCAACGTGAAGGGTGACTTCAATGACGATATCGACGCTGGCATGAAAGCCGGTATCGAGAAGTTCAAGGCCACCCAAACCTGGTAAGCCGCAGCGGGAGCCGCAAGGCTCCCGCTTGCTAACCTGATAGGTGTTACATGGCAGGCGCAAAAGAGATTCGCAGTAAGATTGCGAGCATCAAAAGCACGCAAAAAATTACCAGCGCCATGGAAAAAGTGGCGGTGAGCAAAATGCGCAAGGCACAAATGCGCATGGCTGCCAGCCGTCCTTATGCGGAGCGTATCCGCCAGGTAATTGGGCATCTGGCCAACGCCAACCCGGAATACCGCCACCCGTTCATGATCGAGCGCGCCGTCAAGCGTGTAGGTTATGTGGTAGTGAGCAGTGACCGTGGTTTGTGCGGTGGTTTGAATACCAACCTGTTCAAGGCCCTGGTCAAGGACATGGCGGTAAACCGCGAAAACGGCGTCGAGATCGATCTGTGTGTTGTTGGTAGCAAGGGTGCGGCCTTTTTCCGCAACTTCGGCGGTAACGTCGTTGCAGCTATCAGCCACCTGGGTGAAGAGCCGTCGATCAATGATTTGATCGGCAGTGTGAAGGTGATGCTGGATGCATACCTGGAAGGCCGGATTGACCGCCTCTCCGTGGTATCCAACAAGTTCATCAACACCATGACCCAGCAGCCAACCGTGGAGCAATTGATTCCACTGGTGGCGACTCCGGATCAGGAACTCAAGCACCACTGGGACTACCTCTACGAACCAGACGCCAAAGAGCTGCTTGACGGCTTGATGGTGCGCTACGTGGAGTCGCAGGTGTACCAGGCGGTGGTCGAGAACAACGCAGCTGAACAAGCGGCGCGGATGATCGCGATGAAAAACGCTACCGATAACGCCGGTGATCTGATCAGCGATTTGCAGCTGATCTACAACAAGGCGCGTCAGGCTGCGATCACCCAAGAGATCTCGGAAATCGTCGGCGGCGCTGCCGCGGTTTAACGGTTCAAATATTCAGAGGATCCAGCTATGAGTAGCGGACGTATCGTTCAAATCATCGGCGCCGTTATCGACGTGGAATTCCCACGCGACAGCGTACCGAGCATCTACAACGCGCTGAAAGTACAAGGCGCGGACACTACTCTGGAAGTTCAGCAGCAGCTGGGCGACGGCGTAGTGCGTACCATTGCGATGGGTTCCACCGAAGGCTTGAAGCGCGGTCTGGACGTTATCGACTCTGGCGCAGCCATCTCCGTACCGGTCGGTAAAGCGACCCTGGGCCGGATCATGGACGTATTGGGTAACCCAATCGACGAAGCTGGCCCGATCGACACCGAA
Organism: Pseudomonas sp. AC463; assembly: GCF_979253585.1. Lineage (NCBI taxonomy): Bacteria > Pseudomonadati > Pseudomonadota > Gammaproteobacteria > Pseudomonadales > Pseudomonadaceae > Pseudomonas > Pseudomonas sp. AC463. The sequence continues at coordinate 21,858 of NZ_CEEDDZ010000006.1, forward strand.
GAGCGCTGGGGCATTCACCGTCCAGCACCTTCGTTCGCCGAACAAGCGGGCGGCAACGACCTGCTGGAAACCGGCATCAAGGTTATCGACCTGGTTTGCCCGTTCGCCAAGGGCGGTAAAGTCGGTCTGTTCGGTGGTGCCGGTGTAGGCAAAACCGTAAACATGATGGAACTGATCCGTAACATCGCCATCGAGCACAGCGGTTATTCCGTGTTCGCCGGTGTGGGTGAGCGTACCCGTGAGGGTAACGACTTCTACCACGAGATGAAGGACTCCAACGTTCTGGACAAAGTGGCACTGGTTTACGGTCAGATGAACGAGCCGCCGGGTAACCGTCTGCGCGTAGCACTGACCGGCCTGACCATGGCCGAGAAGTTCCGTGACGAAGGTAACGACGTTCTGCTGTTCGTCGACAACATCTACCGTTACACCCTGGCCGGTACTGAAGTATCCGCACTGCTGGGCCGTATGCCTTCGGCAGTAGGTTACCAGCCGACCCTGGCTGAAGAGATGGGCGTTCTGCAAGAACGTATCACTTCGACCAAGGAAGGTTCGATCACTTCGATCCAAGCGGTATACGTACCTGCGGATGACTTGACCGACCCGTCGCCAGCGACCACCTTCGCCCACTTGGACGCCACCGTCGTTCTGTCCCGTGACATCGCTTCCCTGGGTATCTACCCAGCGGTCGATCCACTCGACTCGACTTCGCGCCAGCTGGACCCGAACGTGATCGGCCAGGAGCACTACGACACCGCTCGCGGCGTTCAGTACGTGCTGCAGCGTTACAAAGAGCTGAAGGACATCATTGCGATCCTGGGTATGGACGAGCTGTCGGAAGCCGACAAGCAGTTGGTAAACCGTGCTCGTAAGATCCAGCGCTTCTTGTCGCAGCCGTTCTTCGTGGCTGAAGTCTTCACCGGTGCCTCGGGTAAATACGTTTCCCTGAAAGACACCATTGCTGGCTTCAAAGGCATCCTCAACGGTGACTACGACCACCTGCCAGAACAAGCGTTCTACATGGTCGGCGGCATCGAAGAAGCGATCGAGAAAGCCAAGAAACTGTAATCCAAGCGCCCGGAAACGGGCGCTCATCAGGTTGAGGCAATCAGATGGCTATGACAGTCCATTGCGATATCGTCAGCGCGGAAGGGGAAATCTTCTCCGGTCTGGTAGAAATGGTGATTGCACACGGCGAACTCGGTGACCTGGGTATTGCCATGGGCCACGCGCCGTTGATCACCAGCTTGAAGCCAGGTCCGATCACGTTGACCAAGCAAGGCGGGGAACGTGAGGTGTTTTACATCTCCGGTGGTTTCCTCGAGGTTCAGCCGAACATGGTCAAGGTACTTGCCGACACCGTGCAACGTGCTGGCGACCTGGATGAAGCCTCCGCTCAGGAAGCCGTCAAGGCTGCTGAGAAGGCCCTGAACGAAAAGGGTGCGGACTTCGACTACAGCGCTGCTGCTGTACGTCTGGCCGAGGCTGCAGCCCAGCTGCGCACGCTCCAGCAGATCCGCAAGAAGTAAGCGGCCACGCCGTCATGCTTCATGCGCGATTGATTAAAAAGGGTAGCCTCGGCTACCCTTTTTCTTTTTCAGCACAACACTTCTCTGGTCTGAAGCCGGACCGCCCAGGATTGGTAGCCATTCATGTCTCTTGAAATCGTCATTCTCGCCGCAGGCCAGGGCACCCGCATGCGCTCGGCCCTGCCCAAGGTGCTGCACCCGGTTGCCGGCAATTCCATGCTTGGCCATGTTATCCACAGCGCCCGGCAGCTGGACCCGCAGCGTATCCACGTGGTGATCGGCCATGGTGCCGACGTGGTGCGTGAGCGCCTGGCCGCAGATGACCTGAATTTCGTGCTGCAAGACAAACAACTCGGCACCGGCCACGCCACCGCGCAGGCCGTGCCGTTCATCACGGCTGACACGGTGCTGATCCTCTACGGCGACGTCCCGCTGATTGAAGTGGAAACCCTGCAACGCCTGCTCAAGCACGTGGTGTCGGGCCAGATGGGCCTGCTCACCGTGGAGCTGGCCGACCCCACCGGTTACGGTCGCATCGTGCGCACGGCCGACGGCCAGGTCGCGGCCATCGTCGAGCACAAAGATGCCAGCGAGGCCCAGCGCGCCATCACCGAGGGCAACACCGGTATTCTCGCCGTGCCTGCCAACAAGCTTGCTGACTGGATGAGCCGCCTGTCCAACAACAACGCCCAGGGCGAGTACTACCTCACCGACGTCATCGAGATGGCCGTGAGTGATGGCCTGCTGGTTGCCACCGAGCAGCCCCACGACCCGATGGAAGTGCAGGGCGCCAACGACCGCAAACAGCTCGCCGAACTTGAGCGTCATTACCAACTGCGCGAAGGCCGCCGCCTGATGGCCCAGGGCGTGACCCTGCGCGACCCGGCCCGCTTCGACATCCGTGGTGAAGTCACCGTAGGCCGCGACGTGCTGATCGACATTAACGTGATCCTCGAAGGTCGCGTGATCATCGAAGACGACGTGGTGATTGGCCCGAACTGCGTGATCAAGGACAGCACTCTGCGCAAAGGCGTGGTGGTGAAAGCCAACAGCCATATCGACGGCGCCGTGATGGGCGAGGGTAGCGATGCCGGGCCGTTTGCGCGGTTGCGCCCGGGTACAGTGATGGGCGCCAGGGCGCATGTCGGCAATTTTGTCGAGCTGAAAAATGCGCGAATGGGTGACGACGCCAAAGCCGGCCACCTGGCCTACCTCGGCGATGCAGTGATCGGGGCCCGCAGCAACATTGGCGCCGGCGCAATCACCTGCAACTACGATGGCGCCAACAAGTACCAGACGACGATTGGTGAGGATGTATTCATTGGCTCCAATAACTCGCTGATTGCACCGGTGAGCATTGGTGATGGGTCGAATACGGCAGCCGGTTCGACCATCAACCAGGATGTGGATAAGTCCCAGCTGGCCGTAGCCCGTGCCCGCCAACGCAACATCGACGGCTGGAAACGCCCGGTCAAAATCAAAAAAACCTGAGTTATCCACAGTCCAATGTGGGTGGGGCTTGCCCCCGATAGCGGTACATCAGTCAGCTTATGCATCGACTGACACACTGCCATCGGGGGCAAGCCCCCTCCCACATTTATTGTGCGGTGTGCAAAAAATCCCGCTTGACGATCTTTCAGCAATAGGTTTTGATTGCCTTCGTTATCTTTCGAAACGAAACTTATCATCGCCATGTCGAAACGAAATACACCCCAACGCCGCCACAACATCCTCGCCTTGCTCATCGAGCAGGGCGAAGTCAGTGTGGATGAATTGGCCAAACGTTTCGAAACTTCGGAAGTGACCATCCGCAAGGACCTGGCCGCCCTCGAAAGCAATGGCCTGCTGCTGCGCCGCTACGGTGGCGCCATCACCATGCCCCAGGAACTGGTGGGCGACTCCGCCCAGCCCGTCTCGGCCTACAAGCGTGCCATCGCTCGCGCTGCCGTAACGCGTCTGCGCGAACACGCGCGCATCATCATCGACAGCGGCAGCACCACGGCGGCGATGATCCCCGAGCTGGGCCACCAGCCTGGCCTGGTGGTGATGACCAACTCCCTGCACGTGGCCAGCGCCTTGAGCGAACTGGAACACGAGCCGGTGCTGCTGATGACCGGCGGCACCTGGGACCCGCATTCGGACTCGTTCCAGGGCCAGGTCGCCGAGCAGGTGCTGCGCTCCTACGACTTTGATCAACTGTTTATCGGCGCCGACGGCATCGACTTGCAGCGCGGTACCACCACCTTCAATGAGCTGCTGGGCCTGAGCCGCGTGATGGCCGAGGTCGCCCGCGAAGTAGTGGTGATGGTCGAATCCGACAAGATCGGCCGCAAGATCCCCAACCTGGAACTGCCCTGGGGCAGCGTCCATACCCTTATTACCGATGATCGCCTGCCGCTCGAGGCCCGCGACCAGATCCAAGCCCGCGGCATTACGCTGATATGCGCGGCAGTCATCTAGGAGAAAACCATGTGTGGAATTGTAGGCGCAGTCGCCGAACGTAACGTTACCGCCATCCTGCTCGAAGGCCTCAAGCGCCTGGAATACCGCGGCTACGACAGCGCCGGTGTGGCGGTCTTCACCAACGCCGGCAAGCTCGAGCGCATGCGTCGCCCGGGCAAGGTCAGCGAGTTGGAACAGGCCCTGGCCGGCGAGCCGCTGGTCGGTCGCCTGGGGATTGCCCACACCCGCTGGGCCACCCACGGCGCGCCGTGCGAACGCAACGCCCACCCGCATTTCTCCGGTGACCTGGCCGTGGTGCACAACGGCATCATCGAAAACCACGAAGTGCTGCGCGAACAGCTCAAGGGCCTGGGCTACGTGTTCACCTCGGACACCGACACCGAAGTCATCGCGCACCTGCTTAACCACAAGCTCAAGGACCTCGGCGACCTCACCGTTGCCCTCAAGGCCACCGTCAAGGAGTTGCATGGTGCCTACGGCCTGGCCGTGGTCAGCGCCAGCCAACCGGACCGCGTAGTCGCCGCCCGCAGCGGCAGCCCGCTGGTGATCGGCCTGGGCCTGGGCGAGAACTTCCTCGCCTCCGACCAACTGGCCCTGCGCCAGGTCACCGACCGCTTCATGTACCTGGAAGAAGGCGATATTGCCGACATCCGCCGTGAAAGCGTGGCGATCTGGGACGTTAACGGCAACTCCGTCGAGCGCGAAGCCGTGCAATACCGCGATGGCGCCGAAGCCGCCGACAAGGGCGAGTACCGCCACTTCATGCTCAAGGAAATCCACGAGCAACCGGCCGTGGTGCAGCGCACACTCGAAGGTCGTCTTGGCGACAAGCAGGTGCTGGTCAACGCCTTCGGCCCGCAAGCCGCCGAGTTGTTCGCCAAAGTGCGCAATGTGCAGATCGTTGCATGCGGCACCAGCTACCACGCCGGCATGGTTGCGCGTTACTGGCTGGAAGAACTGGCCGGCATCCCGTGCCAGGTCGAAGTCGCCAGCGAATTCCGCTACCGCAAGGTGGTGGTGCAGCCGGACACCCTGTTTGTGACCATCTCCCAGTCGGGCGAAACCGCCGACACCCTTGCCGCGCTGCGCAACGCCAAGGAGCTGGGCTTCCTCGCCAGCCTGGCGATCTGCAACGTCAGCATCAGCTCGCTGGTGCGTGAATCCGACCTGACCCTGCTGACCCAGGCCGGTCGCGAAATCGGCGTGGCCTCCACCAAAGCCTTCACCACCCAGCTGGTTGGCTTGCTGCTGCTGACCCTGTCCCTTGGGCAGGTGCGTGGCACCTTGGCCGACGGCATCGAAGCCCGCCTGGTGGAAGAACTGCGCCGCCTGCCGACCCGATTGGGCGAAGCTTTGGCGATGGACAGCGTGGTGGAAAAAGTCGCCGAACTGTTCGCCGACAAAAACCACACCCTGTTCCTCGGCCGTGGCGCGCAATACCCGGTGGCGATGGAAGGCTCGCTCAAGCTCAAGGAAATTTCGTACATCCACGCCGAAGCCTACCCGGCCGGTGAGCTCAAGCACGGCCCCCTGGCCCTGGTGGATGACGACATGCCGGTGGTCACCGTGGCGCCAAACAACGAACTGCTGGAAAAACTCAAATCCAACCTGCAGGAAGTGCGCGCCCGTGGCGGCCAACTGATCGTATTCGCCGACGAAAAAGCCGGTATGACCAACGGCGAAGGCACCCACGTCATCAACATGCCGCACATCCACGACACCCTGTCGCCGATCCTCTACACCATCCCGCTGCAGCTGCTGTCGTACTACGTGGCCGTGCTCAAGGGCACCGACGTTGACCAGCCGCGTAACCTGGCGAAGTCGGTAACGGTGGAGTAACACGCCACACCCTGGAGGCCCTTCTTCGGGCCTCCAGCCCCCTCGAAAGGATTCGAACCCGATGCACACCCCCTCCCAGCTCCACGCACGTCTGAACAACCGCAGTTTCACCGTCGCCAACAATACCCAAGGGCTGTCCGGCGCTGGCACGGTGTTCCATTACCTTGTCGACGGTGATGCGATTTCCGGCACCTATCAAGGCGGCCGAATCCGCTTGGGTACGCAGGTCGGCCGGGTGACGGGCGCCGATACCATCGAGCTGCTTTTTCAGTGTCTGACGCTGGACGGTGAGCTGCTGTCCGGCTGGTCGCGTGGGACGGTCGGTGTGGACGCTGTGGGGCTTACCATGCTGCGTTTCGAATGGGGCTGGTTGTCGGGTGCCACCGGTGGTGGCGAATCGAGCTATCTGGAGCTTGCCTCGCGTTAACTACCTCTGGTTGGTTCTGTGAGCCAATTTCTGTGACGAAGACGCCTGATCACGGCACAAACTCCACCTTCAACCCCCGGCTCGCACTGCGCCCCTGGTCATCACTGACCCGCAACCGATAGTCCCCCGACTTGCCCGGCCGCCAGTTCAGCGTGCTTTGCGGCGGGCCCTGGCCGATCAGGGTTTGATCAGCAAACCAATACAGCGTCGCTGCATCGCTGGCCGCATTGGCGTTCAGCGGGATGCTTTCCTGGTGTTGGGACAGGCGCAGCTGGTAGCTCACCTGGGTCAGCGGCGAGCGGATCTGCGGCGCTTCGCTCCCGTCGCTGATGCGGTTGGGCTGGCAGTTTTTCATTACGCTGGGCGGCGTGCGCCGCGGCAGGCCGGCGGCGCGGTACAGGCGCTGGATGTCGCTGGGCCAGAACTCGAAGACTTCTTCACGGGTGTATTGCGCCTCGAACGGCGGGCATGCGGCCTTGCCGGTGCGGGTGTCGATCAGTACCGGACGGTGCAGGTTGGACACGCGAATCGGCGAGACGCCGGGGATGTACCAGGTCTTGCGGGTTTGCGGGCACCAGCGGTTGGGCAGCTCGCCGGAAGCGGCGCACACGTCGATGCGCACCAGCCCGACGGGCGGCTTGTCGGGCTTGATCACCACGTTGGGCAAGGCCAGGGGCAGGGCGTCGGCGATACGGAAGAACAGCGGCGCAGCGGTCTTGGCGCCGATAAACGCCGGGTTCGGCCGCCCGTCAAAGTTGCCCACCCACACCACCAGCACGTACGGGCCGACCAAGCCTGCACTCCAGGCATCGTGAAAGCCCCAGGAGGTGCCGGTTTTCCAGGCGGTGCGCCAGTGGCGGCCGGGCAGGCCATCCGGGCGCGGGTTGCGCCGCAACATGTCGCGCACCATAAACGCGGCTTGGGGCGTGAGCAGCTGTGGGCCGGCCGATTGCGGTTGTTCCTGCATATAGCGCAACTGCCGCAAATGCCCGTCGCCGGCCAGCATCACATACAAGCGCGCCAGCTCCTCCGGGGTCATCTCACCGCCGCCAAGGGCCAGGGCCAGGCCGTAATGGCTCTCGTCGCGCAGGCCCTTGATGCCGGCGCGTTGCAACAAGCCATACAACGAAGGCGACTTGACCTGGCTGGCCAGCCACACCGCCGGGATATTGCGACTACGGATCAAGGCATCGCGCGCCGTCAGCGGCCCGACAAAACTGCCGTCGAAATTTTCCGGCTGGAAGTAGCCAAAGTTACTGGGCAAGTCCTTGAGGATGCTCATGGGGTGGATGACCCCTTGATCCAGCGCCAGCCCATACAGGAATGGCTTGAGGGTCGACCCCGGTGAGCGCCGCGCCAGCACGCCGTTGACCTGGCCGTGAATGCCTGTGGATAAGTAGTCTGCCGAGCCCACCAGGGCCTTGACGCTCTGGTCGCGGCTGTCGATGAGTATCGCCGTGGCGTTTTCCACCCCGGTGCTGCGGCGTTCGGCAATAAAGCCGGTGATCAAGCGCTCCAGCAATTGCTGCAAGGGCAGGTTGAGGGTGCTGTTGATCTCATTGCCGGTCTGGGTTGCCAGCAGTTGCTCGCTCAGGTGCGGTGCCAGAAACGGGAGCTGCTGGCGGTTGCGCGCTTCCAGGGGCAGGTCGAGCAAACTGTCGTTGCGCGGGTCTTGTGGATAAGTCTCGCGCCAATCGGCCATCAAGCGCAGCCGCGCGTTTTGCAGCGACGGCCCAAAGCGCGCACGCCGCCCCGGCTGCTGAGGAATCACCGCCAATGCCAATGCTTCCGACAGCGACAACTGCGCCGCCGATTTGCCGAAGTAAATCCGGCTGGCCGCCTCGGCGCCTTCGATATTGCCGCCCATGGGCGCCAGGTTCAGGTAGGCCTCGAGGATGTCGTGCTTGCTGTAGCGCGCTTCCAGCCACAGCGCCAGCGCCATCTGCTGCAGCTTGCCCGGCACCTGGCGCGTGTTCAGGTCCCACAGGCGCCGCGCCAGTTGCATACTCAACGTCGAGCCGCCCTGGCGCTGGCCGCCGCTGTAGGTGGCGAGGGCCGCGCGCAGCAACGCCGGAGGGTTGATCCCCGGGTGCCAATAGAAATTGCGGTCTTCCTTGAGCAGCAAGGCCTCGACCAGTGAAGGAGACATCCGCTCCAGCGGTAGCCAGAGTCGGTATTGGCCGTCATCCGCCAGCGTCATGCGTAGCAGCGAGCCGTCGTCGGCCAGCACCACCCTTGAAGACGTTACCGCCTGTTCCAGCGGGGCATGCGGCCATAGCCGCAATCCCGCCAGCAGAGCCGCCGCTACCAGCAGCGGCGGCGCCAGGCGTTTAAGGCTTGGTAATTTCAAGCTGGCCTACTTTGCCGCGCCCTTGCAGGGTGGTTTCGTACATGCCCTCGGCGTAGGCCGGTGGCGTATTGAAGGTCCCTGCGTTGGTGGCGCGCACGCGGTAAACGAAAGTGCCTACGTCGCGCAGCGCAGTGCCGTACAACACCACCCGATCATCACGTACATCCACGTACTCCGGCTGCCAGGTACTCAGCTCGGTTTCGCCGATCGGTGCCTGCCAGGTCTCAGCCTCTTCGTCGCCGGCTTCCACGTACTCGGATTCTTCACCCTCACTCTCCTCGGAGCTGGCGGCTTCCGGCTCCGGCGGCAAGTTATACACAGGCTCGACGCCACCTGGCAGCAGGTCGACCACGGCCACTTGCTGCACCTGGTCACGGTCGGTGGCGCGCAGGCGCAGGCGCACCAGGAACTCATCGCCCACCGCCACTTTGCTCACCGGCTCGCCTTTGAGGTCGAGGTATTCGTGGATGATTTCCAGGCCATTGGTGATGGGCTTGAGCTTGGCGCCCTTGTCGAAACCGGCTTCGCTGAGCATGTAGAACGCAGCTGGGCCGTCGGATTTTTCCATGACCAGCTTTTGCGTGGCGCCCGGTACGGCAGCGCGTGGCGGCTGGCCGGCCATTTCCAGCAGTTGTTGCTGCTTGTCACCCAGCCAGGCCGTGGCTTTGAGGGTCATGTCGCTCTGTGCACGCTGGCCGTAGTTGTCCAGGGCGCGCAGTAACAGGGCGGCCGACAGCGAGTTGTAACGTTGCTCGTTGAGGCGCTTGCCGAGTTTATCCAGCAAGGCCACCGGCACGTCGTCCAGCAGCTCGGGGAAGTGCCGCGCCAGCAGGTGCAGGTGTTCGGCATCGTGTACCAGCGCGTCGTAATACAGGCCGTCGCTGTCCCACTTATCCACAAGGGAGCGCCATGGGACCTTGCGCAACAGCGTATCCGCCTGGCGATCCTGCTTGAGCAGCTTGTAGCTGGCGGCCAGGTATGCGGCGCCAAGGTCGTTCTGCCAACTGTCCTTGAAGTAGCTTTCGTAACGTTCGCGGATATCGCTCAAGGCGCCGCTCACCAGAATCCCCTGACGGCTCAACAGGTAACTGGCATAGGCGCGGTTGCGTAATTCCGACAGGCCTTCGCTCGGGCCGTTGGCCAGGTCTGTCAGATAAGCGTTCGAGCGCACCAGCAAGTCTTCCGGCACCGGCAGCCCGCGTTCCCTGGCTTCGATCAGGAAGTCGGTGGCGTACAGGCTGGCGTACGGCGCCACATCCGGGTTGGCCGCCCACAAACCGAAGCCGCCGGCCTGGTTCTGACGCTGGCGCAACATGCGCACCGCGCTGCTGAAGGCCTGTTCGGCTTCTGGCGCACTGCCGCCCCAGATCAACGCCGGCATGGCCTTGGACACCAATTGCTCGGTGCAGGCATAGCCGTAGTCATCCAGATAATTTTTGAGGCCGTTGGCCCATACCAGTGGCGAAGCAGCGACGCCCAGTTGCACGTCGCGCAGTTGGGTGAACAGTTCGCGCGTGGGTTTGAGCTCTTTGCTGGCGCTGTCGAAGCGGCCCAGGCTCAGGGCCACGCGGTGCTCGCTCAGCGGGCGGATCGAGGTGGTTTCCGCCACCTGGATGCGCTTGCCATCCGGCAATACCGCGACAAAACGCAGGTCCGCCGACCCGAGGGTGTCGCCGACCTTGATCTTGAACTCGGCGGTGCCTTCCTTGCGCGGTTGCAGGGACAGGGTGCTGCCCTTGTCGCCCTGCACCACCAGGCCGGCGCTGGTCTGTACTTCAAACTTCACATCCGCCGCCGCGTCGAGGTTGCTGAACACCCCGGCGCTTACGTTGAACACATCCCCCGGCGCCACAAAGGCCGGCACGTTGTGTGTGATCACAAGCGGCCCGCGCACTTCGGTGTTGGCCTCGCTGACCCCCACGCTGTCGCTATCCACCGCCACGGCAAACAGGTGCAGCTTGCCGTTGAAGCTGTCCGGCACCTGGTAATGCAGCACGGTTTCACCGGCTGGCAGGTCGACCAAGCCAGACCACCAGGCCACCGGCGGCTGATGTTTACGCTTGAACGGGTTGAGGTGGTTGGCCAGCGCGCCTTCGGTATCGCCACCGGGCGCTGCCCCACTGAGCAGGCGGCTGAATTCCGGCAGGATCAGGTCAAGAATCTGACTGGTACCGACTTCCAGCGCACGCTTCTGGAAGAAGAAGCCCAGCGGGTCGGGCGTCTGGTAGCGCGCCACTTGCAGGATGCCTTCATCCACTGCGTAGATCACCGCACGGCCTGGACGGTCGGCATTGACCTTGATATCGAGCATTTGCCCCGGCTCGATCTTCGCCGGCCCTTCTACCTTCAGCGCCATTCGCCTTGCATCCAGGTTGATGCTGAACGGCACCACGCCGTAGGACAGCGGGCTCATGTAGACCTCGGCCGAGCCCATGTCCCGCACAAACTGCACGTTGACGTAGGCATTGCCCTCAAGCCCTGCGGGAACGCGGATATGTTGCACGCTGTTGGTGCTGTCGGCCTTGAACCATTGCTGGGTGTAGACCTTGTCGCGCTCGATGGTGATCAAGCCGGCGCCGGTGTAGGGCGCGCGGATACTGATCGCGATCTCATCGCCAGTGGCGTAGCTGCGCTTATCCAGGCGCAGTTGCAACTCGGCGTTACGCTCCAGGGAACGCGAGGTGTTGCCACGCCCGGCCACGCTGTAGTCGATCTGGTTGAGCAGGTTGCCGTTGGCATCCTTGAGTTGCAGGGTGTAATCCCCCGGCGTGCCGGTGTTCAGCGCCTGCTTGGCGCCTTCCTTGGTCATCACCAGCGGTGCGGCCGGCTGGCTGATGTTCTTGATGCGCGACTCGTATTTGTAGGTGCCGTTGGACTGTTTCACCAGCACCGACACATAACGGTGCTCGACCACCTCGCTGATCAGGCCGTCGACCGCCAGTGGCGTAAGGTCCGGCGCGACGGCCAGCCATTGCACCTGGCGCGGCGCATCCTTGGCGACGTACGACAGCGAATCCTGACTTTTCACACCCACCAGATACGGCGCGGACGACACCAGCAGCGCACTTTGCGCCGCCACGTTACGGCCACCTTCGGCCTCGAACACCTGGGTAGCCACTTGCAGGCGATAGGTGCTGCTGGCGAAGCGTTGCAGGTTGAGGTCAAGGACGGCTTGGCCGTTATCGTCCACGGTGGTTTCGGCCAGGTCTTCGGTGCTGGCGTCTTCCAGGGAATCATTCAGGCGGAAGCGATAATCCGGGTAGCGGTCGAAGGCTGCAAGCGTCGGGCTCAGGGACATTTTCGCGGTCACGCGGCGGCCAGTTGCCGGGGCGCCGAACAGGTGCATCGCGGTGACTTTGGCTACCACCTGGTCCGGCGCAATCCAGCCCTGCACCGGCGTGTCGTGCAGGCTCAGGCTGACCTTCATGCGGTCCGGTTCAAAATCACGCACCTTGAAGCTCACGCTGCCCAGGTCGGTGCGGGTCTGCTTCTGGCCAATCAACTGCAGGGTCGCGGTGTACTCCCCGGCGGGGGCGACTTCGCTGCTGGGGAAATCAAAGGTTTCAAACCCGCTGGCAGACAGCTTCAGCGGCTGGCGAATCACCTCCAGGCCACGCGGGTCGGTGATTTGCAGCTCCACCGGCAGGCCTTGCAGGGCGCCTTTCCAGTTGCCGCTGCGCACAATCATGCCCAGGTGCGCGGTTTCGCCGGGTCGGTACAGGCCGCGGTCGGTGAACAGGTAAGCGCTGAGGCGATCAATCGCACCGTCTTCTTCCAGACCACCTATATCAAAGCGCGACAAATCCAGCTGCTGGGACTGGCGCGCAATCGGCAGGAACGACTGGTCATTACCGCGTGTGACCACATACATCAGTGGCGTTTTCTCGCGGCGCAGTTCATCCAGCTTGGCGAAATGCACATGGCCTTCGCCATCGGTACGGCCACTGCTGACCGGCAGACCGTTGCGGCCAATGATGTCGACTTGCGCGTCGGCGACCGGCGATCCGTTGCCGATGGATTGCACAAACACATCATGGCTGCCGTCGCTGGAACGCTTGGCGATGATGCCCAGGTCCGTCACCACGATAAACCGCAGGTCGCTGGTGCTGCTGCGGTCGTACTCGAATGTTCGCGGGGCCGGGTCATCCTGGGGGCTGAGCTTGAGTACGAAAATGCCGCGTCGGCCGCCATTGGCGGTGAGGTAGTGGCTGAGGTCCACGTTGTCGTACACGGTTTTGGCCGGGTCATTGGACGACAGTGGAATGTCCAGGGACTCACGCTCGACCATGCGATCGAAGTATTCGTTGCCGAAGTTGGGCCGGGCGAAGCTGCCGCTGCTCTGGTCCACCAGGTGTTGCAGTTGGTTGGGCAGCAGGCGGGCGATCTCCACATGGGCGCCGGGCACGCCACGCGCCATGAAGCCCAGGCGTTTTTCGCCAGTGAGGCTGAGCAGGGCGCCGTCGGACAGGAACTGCAAAGTGCGTGGGTAGGCCGGCATGCTCAGCAGCGAGGCCGTAGGATTTTTCGCCAGATAGCCGCCGATGGCTTCCAGGTTGGCCGGCACCCGCACATACAACGCGCGACCCGCCGGGGCCTTGAATTTGAAGGCGTGCAGGGTGTTCAGCGGTTCGACGCTGGGTACGTGGGTCAGGCTGATTTTGCTGCTGCGGGCAAGCAGCGCGTCGTCGATGTCGTTGCTGCTGTAAGGGCGCGTGTCATCCTGGGCTTTTTCCGGCAGCAGCCAGGCCTGGACCTTACCGGCGATGGTGTCATCGGCTACGGCGCTGGAGCTGCTGAACATCAGCACCGGCTCCGGCTCACCGCGCTGGTTATCCACAAAGCTGACGTCGGCGCCGGTAAAGGTCAGGCGATAGCGACCGGGTACGGTGACTTCGGCCACCAGCGGCGCGGTACTGGCGTTGCCGCCGTCGCGGGCCTTGATGCCTTCATCGAGCTTGGCGCTGACCGGCGTGCTTTCCAGCGGCGTGGCCAAGGCGGCGGAGCGTACATAGGCGTTGAGCTTGGTGTCGTCGAAGGTGATTTCCGGGCGATTGGGCAACTGGGCATCACGATACGCCAGGCCTTTGCCGAGGGTGACGGACACGCGTTTGCGTAGGCTTTCTTCATCCACCGGGTGGGAAAACCGGAAGGTGGCTACCAGCTGTTTCAGCGTTGGGTTGGAGGGGTCTTGGTACAACTCGTTTTGCGCCAGGGTGGCGTGGAACGGTTGGGTAGAGAATTGAGTGCTGTATTGGTCGAGCAGTACGCCGTCGGCCAGCAGGTTTTTCCTGGCCAGGTCGAGGGTGTAATGGGCGTCTACCGGCCAGTCTTTTTCCGGCACGAACAGCAAGGTGCGGTCATCGGACCAGCGCCAGGTGCCCGCCACCTCGGGTTTGAGGGTGATGCCTTCGGTTACCGGTTTGCCGATGGCCGCCAATGGCGCCACGGATTCGGCAAAGCGCACCTGCAAGTTATCCACAACCGGCGGCTGCTGGGTGTAGTTGGTGAGGTTGGGCTTGTGCAGCGAATAGCTCGCCGTGTGCGGCTGCGGCAGGTTGGAATACCAGTGCCAGCCGTAATAGCCGGCGGCGACCAGTAGCACCAGGCTCAACACCCCGGCACCGGCCTGGCGCGGGTAAGCGCGGGCCTTGTTGCCCAGGTTCGCCAGGCCACGGCCGATGGCGCGCAGCCAGAACGGCGGATGCCATTGGCCGAAAACGGCCCCCACCACGGTCATGAACGCGCCGACAATACGGCGGCTGATCGCTTTGAACGAATCGAACATGGTGAGCATCCCTGGCTAAGTGCGGCGTATCTTACAGCGTCTTTGATACAAAAGATGTGGGAGGGGGCTGGGTCCCGATGGCGGTGTGTCAGGCACAACATTCAGTGACTGAGCCACGGCTATCGGGGTCAAGCCCCCCTCCCACATTTTGATCTTCATTGGGGTTGAGAGGGGGGGCAGGTCAGGTCCACCAGTAGCGCACAAGGTGGAAGAAGATCGGCGCGGCGAAGCACACCGAATCCAGCCGATCCAGCATGCCGCCGTGGCCTTCGATCATATGGCCCCAGTCCTTCACGCCGCGGTCGCGCTTGATCGCCGACATGACGATGCCGCCGGCAAACCCGAGCAGGTTGATCAACAGTGCAATCAGGAACGACTGCCACGGGTTGAACGGCGTGGTCCACCACAGCGCCGCACCAATCAGCGATGACAGCAGAATCCCGCCGACGAAGCCTTCCACCGTCTTGGACGGCGACAGGTTGGGCGCGATCTTGTGTTTGCCGAACAGTTTGCCGCACACGTACTGCAACACGTCCGACAGCTGCACGACGATCACCAGGTAGGCGATCAGCAGCAGGTTGCGGCCTTCGTAGCCGGGGATGTCGAGGGTCAGCAGCGCGGGCACGAACGATACGCAGAACACCGCGATCATCAGCCCCCATTGCACCTTGGAGGCGCGTTCGAGGAAGTGCGTGGTGTCGCCGCCCAGCGAGGCGAGGATCGGCAGCAGCAAAAACACATACACGGGGATAAAGATCGAGAACAGCCCGTACCAGTCCGAGTAGATCAGCAGGTATTGCAGCGGCAGGGCCAGGTAGAACGCGGCCACCAGCGCCGGGTAGTCGCTGCGGCGGGTGGGGGTGAGTGTGAGGAATTCACGCAGCGCGTAGAACGATACCGCGTAGAACAGCAGGATCACCGCACCGGTGCCGAGCCAGAAGGCGATGCCGATCACCACGACCATCACCCACCAGGCGTTGATGCGCGCGTTGAGGTTGTCGATCACCGCATTCGGCGTGCCACGGGTGCGCAGCTTGAGGATCAGGCCGATCAGCGAGGCCAGCACCAGGATCGCGCCGATCCCGCCGAACAACATCAGGGTTTGGCTATCCATCTCAGACATGCTCCGGGGCGAGGGCGAGCAGGGCGTCGCGGGTGCGGGCGAGGAAGGCGCCTTTGTCTTCGCCTTCCTCCAGTTGCAACGGCGCGCCGAAGCTGGTGGTGCACAGCAAAGGCAGCGGCAATACGCGGCCCTTGGGCATGACCCGGTTGAGATTGGCGATCCACACGGGGATCAACTCGGCCTGTGGGTAACTTTTTGCCAAGTGGTACAAGCCGCTTTTGAACGGCAGCAAGCCGTCCTCCAGATTGCGTGTGCCTTCGGGGAAGATGATCAGCGAGTCGCCGCCTTCCAGGGCCGCGAGCATGGGCTGCAAGGGGTTATCCACAGGGTCTTTGCGTTCACGGTCGATCAGCACGCCGTTGAACACGCGGTTGATGATGTAGCGGCGCAGCGCGCTTTTATTCCAGTAATCGCTGCCGGCCACCGGGCGCGTGAATTTGCGCAGGTTCTGCGGCAGCGAAGCCCACAGCAACACGAAGTCGCCGTGGCTGCTGTGGTTGGCGAAATAGATGCGTTGCACCGGAACCGGCGCGCAGCCCAGCCACAGGCTGCGGGCGCCGGTGACAGTGCGGGCCATGGAGGTTATCAGCGTGGCGACCACGGGTTCGAACATGGGGTTTCCTTATCCGGCGAAAGGCAGCCAAGGGCTGGCGAGGATCACGCCCAGGGTCAGCAGCGCTTGCGCGCCCAGCAGCCAGGCTTGTTTGCGCAACAGTTTGAGGGCGCCGCGACGGCGCTCGGTCCACGGCCGCCCGGCACGCTTGGGCGATTGCAGGCCAAGGGTTTGCAGGGCCTGGTCGAGGTCGCCGGTACGGTCGGTGTCGCGAGCCAGCAGGGCGAACAGGTCGGCGTCGAAGGCCACGCGCAGCGCCCAGTACTTTTGCAGTAGCCCGAGAATAATCATCCACAGGCTGAGCAACAGGCAGATCGTGGAAATACTCGCCATCAGCAGCTGGGCGAGGCCGAATACCACGCCTGCAACGGTCAGGCCTGTGGATAACTGATCCAGCGAACGCCCACGCCGTAACAGGCTGGCGACCACCTGGAGTTCCATATCAGCTGGCATGGGATAACCCCTCCAAAGCTTCACGGTGTGCGGGGTGCAGGACCACATTGGCCCGCGCTGTACGAATAATAGTCAGCGCCTGGTCAACCGTGGTGGCGCGCCCTGTGTGCAGCAGCCAAGCGGCGACGGCGGTGGCGCTGCGTGAGTAGCCCAGGGCGCAGCACACCAGCAACGGGCCGCTGGCGCGCAGGCGTTCGATGGCCTCGGCGGCTTGCTGGCATTCGGCAGGGGTTGGGGCAATCAGGTCCAGCACCGGGACGCATTGGTAGGCGCGGCCCTGTGGATTAATCGGCAGTTCAGCACACAGATCAACGATGGCCTTGAATGGATCCTGCTCTTTCGAAGCGGGAATTCGCCCGAGCCAAACGTTATCCACAATCAAATCCGGTTGTGGATGCTTACGTGTCCACAGCCGTGAGTTGATCCACGCCGCAGCCAGGTACGGCGCGTACAGCCAGCGGGCCGCCGGTGTGAGGCTGCCATCGGCACGCTTCTGAAAGCCCGCCGCGCCGAGCACGAAGTAGTTGGCCTTGATCAAGCCCAGGGACACCGCCGGCCAGAGCAGCCACAGCCAACCACCGCCGAGGCTGAATGCCATGATGACCAGCGCCAGCGCGCCCAGGCCATAGCGCGCACCCAGGCGCCAACGCTTGCGATCCCGGGTAAGCCGCGCATTCAGCAGCGGGCTCGGGTGTTCCACCGGCCACAGCCACACGCAAAGCCAGCCGGCGAGGGCGCCTGTGGGTAAGTCGATAAAGTGATGTTGATAAGTGGTCAGCACCGAAATGCCGATCAACCCGAACCAGCCATGCACCACCCAGCGCCAAAGCCCTTGGGTGTGGCGCTGGTACATGACCCACAGGATCACCAGCAACGCGATATGCAGCGACGGCGCCTGGTTGAACGGTTTATCGAAGCCTGCCAGTACGGCAAACAGCCAGCCGAACACGCCATCCAGCTCTGGCCGTTCGAAGGTGAAGCGCAGCGGCCAGAGCAGGAAGCAACTCACTGCAATCAGCTGGGCACTCAGCAGGCGCAGCGCGTGTTGTTTCAGCTCATGCCGGCTATTGGGCAGCAGCAGCGAGAAACCGTAGAGCAAGTCGATGGACCAGTAGGGCACGATGGTCCACGCCCAAAACGGCATATGGGTTTCCCAGCCGAACACCAGGGTGCCGACGTCGCTGCGCTGGCTGGTGACCCAGGTGGCAAAGCCGTAGGTGCTGAAAAACAGCGGCGCCAACAGCAGCAGCCAGAGAAACGCGGGCTTCAGTAAACCGGGTTCGCGCATGCTCAGATCTTCTGCGCCAAGGACACGGTAAAGATGCCCCACTCATCCACACGCTGGGTGATCTTGCGGAAACCGGCAGCCTCGACCAACTGATCCATTTCCGCCTGGCTGCGACGGCGCATCACCCAGGCCTGGCCCTGGCGGTGGCTGGTCAGCGCGCGGGCAATCAGTTCCAGCTGCGGGTGCCACGGCTGCCCGGTGTACACCAGGTAACCGCCCGGCTCCACGGCCTCGGCCAGGCCGGCCAGCGAACCGCCGACCATGCCGTTATCGGCAAACAATTCATACAGGCCGGACACCACGGCCAGCGTCGGCTTAGGGTCGAGCGCGGCCAGATCCAGGCGATCAAACGCGTCGCCTTTGACGAACTGCGCGATATCTCCCAGGCCCTTCTCGCGGATCAGCGCGCCACCGTCGCGCACGTTGATGTCGCTGTAGTCGCGCAGCAGGATCGATTCCGGCAGCGGCGACACACCCTGCAAAGCTTCCAGAATGTAACGGCCGTGGCCGGCGGCGATATCGACGATGCGCACTTCACGTTGGTCGTCGCGCAACTTGGCCATGGCCAGGCGCAGCAACTCTTCGACATTGAGCTTGCGCTGGCGAATGCCGCGCCAGCCGATGGAGTTGAGGTAGTTGGTGTCGATCATCCGCCCCAGCGCGCCTTTGCCGGTGGGCTTGTTGCGGTACACGTAGTCGAGGGTGCTGCCGGAGTCGAAACCGGTGTCGAAGCCCAGCTTTACGCCGTCCGACAGGTTCTTGCCCAGGCCCATGCTGGCGCGGGTCATGCGCCAGTAAAGGTCGCGCGGCGAGTTGCGCGGCAGCGGCGCGGCGAGGGATTCGGACTCAGCGCAGGTGGCGCCCAGTTTGTCGGCGTCCAGCAGCGAGGCGCGGTCCAGCGGCTGCGCGAAGTTCTGCAGGATAAAACGCCGGGCGCTGCTCACGGCCACCGCGCGGTCGCGTTCGCCGAGGGTGTCGTGGAAGAAGCCGGGGAGAATGTGCAGCTCTTTTTTCAGGCTGCCAAGGCGGTCGAAAAACTGCTGCTGGGGTTTACGATGCACCACAAAGTCGGAGCCGGAGATCAGCAACTGAGTCGGTACCTGGATCGCCTGGGCATCGGCCACAACGCGGTCGGCGGCTTCGTACAGGCCGAGCAGCACATTCACCGAGATGGCCTTGGTGATCAGCGGGTCGCTGTCGTAGGACGCTACGCGCTCGGGGTCATGGCTGAGGAACTTGGCCTTGACGTAACTGTTGACGAAAAAGTTGCCGCGAAACTTGCGCATCAACGCCAGGCCCGGGCGGGCGAAGGGCACGTAGAGCTTGACCTTGAAGGCCGGCGAGGCGAGCACCAGCGCGCGGATTTTCGGCGCGTAGTCATGCACCCAGGTGGCCGCGATCACCGCGCCGACGCTTTGGGCGATGACGGCGAAGTTTTCTTCTTCGATGCCGTAGGTGGCGCCGATGTGGTCGCAGAAGGTTTGCACGTCGCGAGCGCTGGTGGCGAAGCTCGGGCTGTCACCGCGTTCGCCGGGGGATTGGCCATGGCCTCGGGCGTCCCAGGCGAAGAAGTCGAAGCCGGGCAGGTTCAGTTCATCGACCAGGTGCGCGATGCGCCCCGAGTGCTCATGGCCGCGATGGAACAGCACGATAGCCTGGCGCGGCTCGCCCTGCGTGGGCGCGCTGGCGGGCCAGTGGCGGTAAAAAAGCTCGACGCCATCATGGGTACTGAAGGTGTGTGCTTGCTGTTCGCGCATCGCAAAATCCTTATGCAGAAGGGGAAGTGGTTTCTTTCAGGCCTTGGCGTACGCGGTTGACCAGGGTGTAGGCGAGCAGGGCGGCGACCAGCCACATCACCGCGTCGACCCAGCCGGCGCCGAGCCAGCCCAGCGCCACGCCGGTGGCCAGCACGCCGAGGACGAACGCGCGATCACTCTTGCCCATTGGCCCGTCATAGCGGCGCGAAGCGCCCACCATCGGCCCCAGCACGCCGGCGTATTCGCTGAACACTGCCAGCAAGGCCACCAACAGCACCGGCGCCAGGCTCACGCCGGGGATCAGCGCAAACGGCAGGATCAGCGCGCTGTCGGCAATCACGTCGCACAGTTCATTGAGGTAGGCGCCCAGGCGCGACTGCTGGCCGAATTCGCGGGCGAGCATGCCGTCGATGGCATTCAGGGCCATGCGCAGGATCATCCACAACGGGATCAGCGCAAACAGCCACAGGTACTCGGCGAAGCTGGCGATCAACAGGCCGACCAACAGCGAAACCACGCCGGCCAGCACGGTGATCTGGTTGGCGGTGGTGCCGTTGTCGTAGAGGCGCTGCACAAGGGGGCGCAGCAGGTTTTGAAAACGCGGTTTGAGCTGATAGATCGAAATCATGGGAGGTGACGCTTCCTTGTCCGTGAACCCGCGAAAAACTGGTTTGGAGTGTGCCGATTATTTGGGGGCTGCACCAGTGATGGCGCGTGTTTATGGGGGTTTAGTCACGGTCTTGAGAGCGATAAGGATCAGATGTGGGAGGGGGCTTGCCCCGATAGCGGTAGGACCGTAAATGCCTGTGTTGACTGACCCACCGCTATCGGGAGCAAGCCCCCTCCCACAGGGGATCTGCTCGTCGCTTGAACACGGTGTTTATCGAACAAAAATTTCACGCTGCGTGTTATATCGTAACCAATTGTGTGCAGACGGGCGTTGAGTGGATGCAAGTGGATCTGGAAGCTGACGGCGCCTCGGTTGAGGGCCTCGCGCGTTTTCAACAAGGGGTGTTCCATGCCCGCCGGTTGCGGCAAGCCGGGATCAGCCTGACAGCGCTGGCCGTTGCCGGTTGGGTGCTGGCACTGTTTGTTGCGCTGTTTGCGCCGTTGTCGATCTGGCCCGTGGTGTTGATCAACTGCGCGTCGGCGTTGCTGGTGCTGGTGGCGGGGTTGCAGTCTGCGTGGTGGGTGGCCGATTGGCGCGCTCAGGCGCTGGAAGAACCATCCGCTGAAGTGCCGGGTGAAGATGCGCGCGGCTATGCACGCCTGGTGGGGCGCGTCGTCGGGCAGATCGGCGCGCCGGTGCTGTGGCTGGCGGGCTGGTCGCTGCTGGCGTTGGTCAGCATTGTTGAATTCTGGAACCTGACGTTGCCTGCCGCCGCAGTCGGCCAATCCGCCAGCATCGGCGCCGCGCTGGGCTTGGCCCTGGCGTTTGGCCTGCTGGTGTTCGAGCGCCGCCTGGCCCAGGAAACCGCCGCGCAATGGCCGGAAGCCGGGCAGCTGGCGCAGTTGAGCCGGGTGGCGATTGTGTGCCTGGTGATCAGTGGGATTTGCCTGCTGTTTGCTGGCGCCGAGTCGGTGTGGCCGCTGCGCCTGGCGACGTTGATCGGTTTGCTGCCGGCGTTGGTGGCGCTGGAGTTTCTGTTAAGGGCCGTGCTGTCGCTGTTCAGCCCACGCCAGCCGCGCCTCGAACCGCGTTTGATGGCCCAGAGTTTCATCGCCGACCTGCTGCGCTGGCCACCCCAACCCTTGCTCGCCTTGCAGCATGAATTGCACAACCGCTTCGGCATCGACCTGCGTCAGATCTGGGCCTTTACCTACATGCGCCGCGCGTTTTTACCGGTGCTGCTGGTGGTGCTGGCTGTCGGCTGGGCCCTGACCGGCGTGCACGAAGTGCCCCTGCAAGGCCGTGGGATTTATGAGCGCTTTGGCAAACCCGTGGAAGTGTTCGGCCCGGGCCTGCATGCCGGTTTGCCGTGGCCGTTGGGCCGTGTGATCAGCGTGGAAAATGGCGTGGTACACGAACTGGCCACCAGCGTCAGCGAGGCTGCAAAGCCAGACCTGGCGCCCGCCGAAGGCCCGCCCCCCGCGATTGCCAATCGGCTGTGGGACGCCAGCCATGTAAACGACAAATCCCAGGTGATCGCCAGCAGCAGTGGCGACAAGCAGAGCTTCCAGATCGTCAATATGGACGTGCGGTTCGTCTACCGTATCGGCCTCACCGACAGGGCCGCGCTGGCCGCCACCTATAACAGCGCCGATGTGCCGACCCTGATCCGCAGCACCGCCAGCCGCATTCTCGTGCACGATTTTGCCTCGCGCACCCTGGATGAATTGCTCGGCGAACAACGCACCCTTCTTGCAGACGAAATCGGCCGCGCGGTGCAAGCCGACCTGCAAACACTCGACAGCGGCGTGGAGATTCTGGCGACAGTAGTAGAAGCCATTCACCCACCGGCCGGCGCCGCCAACGCCTACCACGGCGTGCAAGCCGCGCAGATCGGCGCCCAGGCATTGATCTCCCGCGAGCGCGGTGCTGCCAGCGAGCAAACCAACCAGGCCTTGCTGCAAGCCAGCACCGCCCGCGACCAGGCGCTGGCCACGGCCCGCGAAGTGAACGCCGGCGCCCAGGCGGCCGATCTGCGTTTTGCCGCCGAACAAAAAGCCTACGCCAGCGCCGGCCAGGCCTTCGTGCTGGAGCAGTACCTGGGCCAACTCAGCCAGGGCCTGGCCCACGCCAAGCTGCTGATTCTGGATCACCGCCTGGGCGCCGATGGCGCGCCGACGATCGATCTGCGTTCTTTTACCTTGCCGGCCGATCCCTCGGTGCCGCGTAAAGCCGTTCAATAAGGAGTCTGTCTGTTGAGCGCTCATTCTCACGATCACGGTCATCACCATCACGGCCACCACCATCACCACCATGGCGATGAACAGGCGGCCGGCCCATTCCCTTGGCGGCGCATGGCCTGGGCGGTGTTGCTGGTGCTGTTTGCCGTTGCGGCCGCAAGCCTGGTGCAGGTGCGTTCCGGCGAAGCCACGGTGATCACGCGCTTCGGCAACCCGTCGCGGGTGCTGCTGGAACCGGGCCTGGGCTGGCGCTGGCCGGCGCCGTTCGAAGCGGCGATCCCGGTGGACCTGCGTCTGCGCACCACCTCCAGCGGCTTGCAGGATGTGGGCACCCGCGATGGCCTGCGCATCATCGTGCAGGCCTATGTGGCGTGGCAGGTGCAGGGCGATGCCGAGAATGTGCAGCGTTTTATGCGCGCGGTGCAGAACCAGCCGGATGAGGCGGCGCGGCAGATTCGTACCTTTGTCGGCTCGGCACTGGAAACCACGGCGGCCAGTTTTGACCTGTCCAGCTTGATCAACACCGACGCCAGCCAGGTGCGCATCGCCGATTTCGAAGCGCAGTTGCGCCAGCAGATTGATCAACAATTGCTCACCACCTATGGCGTGCGCGTGGCGCAAGTCGGCATCGAGCGGCTGACCTTGCCCTCGGTAACCCTCACCGCCACGGTCGACCGCATGCGCGCCGAGCGTGAAACCATCGCCACCGAACGCACCGCCGTGGGCAAGCGTGAGGCGGCGCAAATCCGCTCCGCCGCCGAGCGCGATGCGCGCATCGTGCAGGCCGATGCCACGGTGAAAGCCGCCGATATCGAAGCGCAGTCGCGGGTCGAGGCGGCGCAGATTTATGGGCGTGCCTACGCCGGCAACCCGCAGCTGTACAACCTGCTGCGCTCCCTCGACACCTTGGGCACGGTGGTCACGCCGGGCACTAAAATCATCCTGCGCACCGACGCCGCGCCTTTCCGCGCGCTGGTGGACGGGCCCAAGGACGTTCAGCCATGACCGAGCGTGACAGCCCGGACAGCCCGTGGATCCAGGCCGGGCGCCTGACCTTCCTCGCGCTGTACGCGGTGACCGTGTTGGCCGCGTTGGCCTGGGCGTTTTCCAATGTGCGCCAGATCGACCCGCAGAACCGCGCCGTGGTGCTGCACTTCGGCGCCCTCGACCGCATCCAGAATGCCGGCCTTTTACTCGCCTGGCCGCAGCCGTTCGAACAGGTGGTGCTATTGCCGGCGGCCGACCGCGTGATCGAGCGTCGGGTGGAAAACCTGCTGCGTTCCGATGCGGCGGTGCAGGCGGACCGCGTGGCCACCTTCGCCGCGCCACTCAGCGATGCCCTGGCCGGTTCCGGTTACCTGCTGACCGGCGATGCCGGCGTAGTGCAGCTGGATGTGCGGGTGTTCTATAAGGTCACTGAGCCCTATGCCTTTGTGTTGCAGGGCGAGCATGTGTTGCCGGCGCTGGACCGGCTGGTGACGCGCAGCGCCGTAGCCCTGACGGCCGCGCGTGACCTGGACACTATTCTGGTCGCGCGCCCGGAGCTGATCGGCAGCGACAACGGCGCCGCCGAGCGCCGCGAACGCTTGCGTGGTGATCTGGTGCAAGGCATCAACAAGCGCTTGGCGCAGTTGACCGACAGCGGCTTGGGTTTGGGCATCGTTGCCACTCGCGTCGACGTGCAATCGAGCCTGCCGGGCCCGGCGGTGAATGCCTTCAACGCGGTGCTCACCGCCAGTCAGCAAGCCGACAAAGCCGTGGCCAACGCGCGCACCGACGCGGAAAAACTCACCCAGACCGCCAACCAGCAGGCCGACCGCCTGGTGCAAGTGGCCCACGCCCAGGCCAGCGAACGTCTGGCCAACGCCCAGGCGCAAACCGCCACCGTCGCCAGCCTGGCTCAGGTCAAAGACCCCGGCTTGCTGCTGCGCCTGTACCGCGAGCGCTTGCCGAAGATTCTCGGCCAGGCCGGTTCTGTCACCACGGTCGACCCTAAAGACGACTCCCGCTTGATCATCCAGGGAGCCGAACAATGAGCGCACCCATGCTGACCTCCGCCGAACAGCGCAGCGCTGCCCGGCAATTGACCCTGGCCATGCTGGCCCTGGGCTTGCTGATACTCGGCCTGGTGTGGCGCTGGTTGGCGCCGGACCAGAGCGGCGTGAGCCAGTTGCTGCTCGGCGTGGCGTCGCTGCTGGTGGCCGTGCCGGTGATGCGCTCGGCCTGGTACAGCCTGCGGTTTCCGAGCCTGCATGGCATCACCGACCAGTTGATCGCCCTGGCGATGCTGGGCGCGTGGGCCACCGGCGACCTGCTGACTGCCGCCTTGCTGCCGATCATCATGATCTTCGGCCATGTGCTCGAAGAGCGCAGCGTAATCGGCTCCCAGGAAGCGATCCACGCCCTTGGCAAACTCACTCGCAGCCATGCGCGCCTTGTGCAGGCCGACGGCAGCATTGTGGAAGTGGACAACGGCACGCTGCACACCGGCGATATCGTCGAAGTGCGCGCCGGCGACCGCGTGCCTGCCGATGGCGTGGTGCTGTCGGGCCAGGCGAGCCTGGACACGGCACCGATCACCGGTGAGTCGGTGCCGCTGGAAGCCAGCGTGGGCGTGCAGGTGTTTGGCGGCGCGATCAACCTCGATGGCCTGTTGCGCCTTGAGGTGACCCGCACCGGGAATGAGTCGACCCTCGGCAAAGTCATCGCGCTGATGCAGAACGCCGAGCGCTCCAAGCCGCCGATCACCCGGCTGCTGGAGCGTTATGCCGGCAGCTATATGGTGCTGGTGCTGTTGCTGGCAGCGGTGACCTGGTTTGTGACCAATGACGCCCAGGCAATGTTGGCCGTGCTGGTGGCGGCTTGCCCGTGTGCGTTGGTGCTGTCGGCACCGGCCACGGCGATTGCCGGGATTGCGGTGGCGGCGCGGCATGGGATTTTGATTCGCAGCTCGGCGTTTCTGGAAGAGCTGGCCGACCTGACCTCGCTGGTGGTCGACAAGACCGGCACGTTGACCTTTGGCACGCTGCGCTTGCAGTCCATTGAAACCACCGCGCCGGATCGCCAGGCCTTGCTCAACCTGGCCGCCAGCCTCGGCTCGGCCAGCAGCCACCCGGTCAGCCGGGCGCTGGCAGGGTTGGGCACGCAGCCGTTAACGCTGACAGACATTCGTGAACGCCAAGGCCTGGGCGTGGTGGCGCAGACGGAAGAGGGCGAGGCGGCGTTGGGGCGGCCGGAGCTGTTCGAGCAATTGGGCATTGTCACCACAGCCGTACCGAACCACGACGGCCCGATTGCCGGGCTGGCGCTGAACGGGCAATTTCTCGCCTGGCTGTTGCTGGCCGACAGCGTCAAGCCGGAAGCGCGCCAGGCTCTGCAGGAACTGCGGGACCTGGGCCTGGGCCGCCAACTGCTGCTGACCGGCGACCGCCAGAGCGTCGCCGATAGCCTGGCGCTGGAGGTGGGCATCAGCGACGTCGAAGCCCAAGCCTTGCCCGAGGACAAACTCAACCGCGTGTTGGGCGAGATCGGCAGCGGTTTCCGGCCGATGGTGGTGGGCGATGGCATCAACGACTCCCTGGCGCTCAAGGCCGGTGTGGTCGGCGTGGCGATGGGGGCGGGCGGGGCGGATATCGCGCTGGCTTCGGCGGATGTGGTATTGATCGGTAGCGACCTGCGTCGCCTCGGCACCTGTGTGCGCTTGAGTCGCCGGTGCCGGCACACGTTGCAGGTCAACGTGATCATTGGTTTGGGCTGGACCCTGGCCATTGTGGTGTTTGCTGCGTTTGGCTGGCTGGGCGCGGCCGGGGCGATGATTGCGGCGGTGTTGCATAACCTCAGCACCTTGCTGGTACTGGGCAATGCCGGGCGTTTGTTGCGCTTTCAGGAGCCGCTGTTGAAGCTGGAAGAATAAATTTTAGAAATATTTGCATACAGCTGTAACGCCGATAGGGGGCCTCACTCTAGTGCTGTGTCGAGACTGAACAATCCGTTCAGACCGGCTCCACTACCGATCATGAGGAATACAACAATGAACATTAAATCCGCTGCTGCTGGTGCTGCTCTCGCAATGGCCGCCGCAACCCTGTTTGCCGGTGTTGTCACCCAGGCCCAGGCCGCCGATACCGCTGTGCACTGCTATGGCGTCAACGCCTGCAAAGGCCAGAACGACTGCAAAACCAAGGACCACGCCTGCAAAGGCCAAGGCTCCTGCAAAGGCCAGGGCTTCAAGGCCATGGCCAGTGCCGATGCCTGCACCAAGGCTGGCGGCAAAGTCGGCGAGTAACCGGCCAACGGGTGCCACCGCGGCGTCTGCCCCCCCAGCGCCGCGGACACTTTGCCCAGGAGTGAGTCATGTCCGCGTCCCTTCCAACTCTGGGTTACGGCCTGGGTTTACGCAGTGAGTACTACCAGCAGATCCTTGAACAGTCGCCGGCCGTGGATTGGTTCGAAGTGATCTCCGAGAATTATCTGGTGCAGGGTGGCAAAGCCTTGTACTACCTGGATGCGATAGCCGAGCGTTATCCCCTGGTGATGCACGGGGTGTCCCTGTCCATCGGCGGGCCGCATGCCCTCGATACCGACTACCTGAAACACATCAAAGCGCTGGCCGAGCGTATCCAGCCGGCGTGGATTTCCGATCACCTGTGCTGGAGCCGCGGCAGCGCGCACCAGTTGCATGACCTGCTGCCGCTGCCTTACACCGAAGAAAGCCTCTACCACGTGGCCGGCCGCGTTCGCCAAGTGCAGGACGTGTTGCAGCGGCCATTGGTGCTGGAAAATGTCTCCAGTTATGTGCGCGCCAAGGCGGATGAATTTACCGAGTGGGAGTTTCTAAAGGCGCTGGCGCATCTCACCGGCTGCCAGCTGTTGCTCGACGTGAACAATGTGTATGTCAGTTCGCGCAACCACGGCTTTGATGTCTGGACGTTTATCCGCAACCTGCCGCCCGAGAGCATCCGCCAACTGCACCTGGCCGGGCATATGGACTACGGCGACTACGTGGTCGATACCCATGACCACCCGGTGTGCGATCCGGTATGGGCGCTGTATCAGCAGACCCTGGAACACTTGGGGCCGGTCTCGACCCTGTTGGAGCGCGATGACCATTTCCCGCCTTTCGAAGAATTGCTCACCGAGCTGAGCAAGGCGCGTGAACTGGGCGCCACCGCTCTGGCCAGGAGAGCGTTATGCGCCTGACCGATTGGCAATTGGCCTTTGAACGGCATTTATTATCTGAAACATCGTTGGCCAACAGTGGCTTCGCCGCCACCTTGCTCGGCGGGCCGACGCTGGATGTGGACACGGGCCTGGCGATTTATCACAACGCTTACCTATCGCGGTTGCAGGAGGTGCTGCGCCATGACTTCGGCGCCATCTGGTATTGGCTGGGTGACGACGAGTTTGCGGCGCTGACCGAAGCCTACGTGCGCCGTTATCCGTCAGCCCACTACAGCCTGCGCTGGCTGGGCCAACGATTCCCGGCGTTTATCCTTGAGCACCTGGTGGCCGAGCAAGGCGCGCCGTTGGCCGAACTGGCGCGGCTGGAGTGGGCGTTCACCCTGGCGTTTGATGCGCCGCAGGGTCAGCCGTTGACCCTGAATGACATGGCGCAGTTGCCGCCGGAAGACTGGCCGGGCTTGCAGGTCACCCTGGCAGCTTCGGTGCAGCAGGTGTTTTGCCGCTTCAACACGCTGGCGATCTGGCGTGCCAGCAAGGACGAATCGGCCTTTCCCGACAGCCAGGAACTGGACCCGGCGCACATCTGCCTGGTGTGGCGCCAGGAGAATGTGTGCCACTACCGCAGCCTCGAACCCGCGCAAATCTGCGCCCTGGCAGGGATGGTGACCACCGGCTGGAATTTTTCAGAACTGTGCGCCGAGCTGGCAGTCACTTATGCAGAGGGTGCTCCCCTCCAAGCCGTAACGTGGCTGAAACAGTGGGTCCAGGACGGCTTGGTCGAGCGCCGAAGGTCATAGAAGACGGCTATCAAATCGATAGCCTCCTACTTTTCTTCGGATGGTCTACCCTCCATTCAGACGTCTGAAACAAGGGGGGACTACTCATGCTCGCGCAACTTCCACCGGCCTTACAGAATCTTCAGCTACCGCTGCGTCTTCGACTCTGGGACGGCCATGAATTCAACTTGGGCCCCGAGCCCAGTGTGACCATCGTGGTGAAGGACCCCACGGTCGTGACCAGCCTGACCCATCCCACGCTCGACTCACTGGGCGAAGCCTTCGTGGAGGGCAAACTGGAGCTGGAAGGCTCCATCGCCGAGGTCATCCGGGTATGTGACGAATTGAGTCACGCCCTGATCGAAGACGACGGCGGCAGTCGTCCGGTGCGCTCGATCCATGACAAGGCCACTGACGCGGCGGCCATTTCCTACCATTACGACCTGTCCAACGAGTTCTACCAGCTATGGCTGGACCAGGACATGGCGTACTCCTGCGGTTATTTCGAAACCGGCAGCGAATCCATCGACCAGGCTCAACAAGACAAATTCCGCCACCTGTGCCGCAAGCTGCGGCTGCAACCGGGCGAGTATTTGCTCGACGTAGGCTGTGGCTGGGGCGGGCTGGCGCGGTTTGCGGCGCGGGAGTTCGGAGTCAAAGTGTTTGGCATCACCCTGAGCAAAGAGCAGTTGGCGCTGGCCCGGGAACGGGTCAAGGCCGAGGGGCTGGAGGACCAGGTTGACCTGCAACTGCTCGACTACCGCGACCTGCCGCAAGACGGCCGTTTCGACAAAGTGGTGAGCGTGGGCATGTTCGAGCACGTCGGCCACGCCAACCTGGCGGAGTACTGCAAGACCCTGTTCGGCGCTGTGCGTGAAGGCGGCCTGGTGATGAACCATGGCATTACCGCCAAGCACACCGACGGCCGCCCCGTGGGCCGAGGCGCCGGGGACTTTATCGAGCGTTACGTGTTCCCCAATGGCGAGCTTCCGCACCTGGCGATGATGACCGCTGAAATCAGCGAAGTCGGGCTGGAAGTGGTCGACGTCGAAAGCCTGCGCCTGCACTACGCGCGCACCCTGGACCATTGGAGCGAGCGCCTGGAGGACAACCTGGAAGCCGCGGCGAAGATGGTGCCGGAGCAGGCGCTGCGGATCTGGCGGCTGTACCTGGCCGGTTGCGCCTACGCGTTTGCCCGGGGCTGGATCAACCTGCACCAGATTTTGGCGGTGAAACCCCACGCCGATGGCAGCCATGAACTGCCGTGGACGCGGGAAGATATCTATCGCTGAAACACAGTTTCATAAACACTGAAGATCCAAATGTGGGAGGGGGCTTGCCCCCGATAGCAGAGTGTCAGTCTCCACATTCATGACTGATACACCGCCATCGGGGGCAAGCCCCCTCCCACATTTTTTTACCGAGTTGTTGGTTAGAGAATCGGTGAGATCAGGCGCGCTACCCGCATGCCCAGTTGTTGCAGGCGGCGGGTCTCGCGGCTTTCTTCCTGGCTGACTTCATGGGCCTGGTCGAAGTCGTCCAGCAACATCCCCTCTACCTGCTTGGCGAAGGCTTCGTCGACGGTAAGCAGCATCACTTCGAAATTCAGCCGGAACGAACGGTTGTCCATATTCGCACTGCCGATGGCGCTGATTTCGCTGTCCACCAACACCACCTTCTGATGCAGGAAACCCGGCGTGTAGCGGAATACGCGCACACCGGCGCGCACCGCTTCGATTGCGTAAAGGCTGGACGCGGCATACACAATGCGGTGGTCGGGCCGTGAGGGCAGCAGCAGGCGCACGTCCACTCCGCGCAGCACCGCCAGGCGCAGGGCGGCGAATACGGCTTCGTCGGGGATGAAATACGGGCTGGTGATCCACACGCGTTCGGTCGCGGCGTGGATGGCTTCGACGAAAAACAGCGAGCAGGTTTCATACGGGTCGGCCGGGCCGCTGGCGAGCAGTTGGCAGAGCACGCCGTCTTCGGGGTAGGCGTCCGGCAGGATCAGTGGCGGCAGCTCCCGCGCGGCCCAGAACCAGTCTTCGGCGAACGACTCCTGCAGGCATGCCACCACCGGGCCGGTGACCTGCACATGGGTGTCGCGCCACGGTGCCAGTGGCGGTTTTTTGCCCAGGTATTCATCGCCCACGTTGTGGCCGCCGACAAACCCGGTGAGGCCGTCCACTACGACGATCTTGCGATGGTTGCGAAAGTTGACCTGGAAGCGATTGAGCCAGCCGCTACGCGTAGCGAATGCCTTGACCTGTACCCCGGCATCGCGCAGCGACTGCACGTAGCGATGGGGCAGGGCGTGGCTGCCGATGCGGTCGTAGAGCACGTAGATGCTTACACCTTGTGCAGCTTTTTCCTTCAGCAATGCATGCAACTGCCTGCCAAGCTCGTCGTCGTGGATGATGAAGAACTGGAACAGCACGGCGGTTTTGGCGTTGCGGATGGCGTCGAAGATCGCGCTGAACGTGGCGTCGCCATTGATCAGCAAGCGCACTTCATTGTTGGCAAGGCACGGCATGCGGCCCAGCTTGGGCATGGCTCGCAGCGATGTGTAGGCGCTTGAGCTGCGCGCGGCCAGGGCTTCCTCGACCCAAGGGCGCCAATTCAGCTCGGTGATGGCGGCGTGCATTTCCTGGTTGGCCTGGCGCCGCGCCTGGATGTAGGCGTCGAAGGTGCTGCGGCCGAAAATCAGGTAGGGGATCAGCGTGAGGTAGGGCATGAACATCAGGGACAAGGCCCAGGCGATCGAGCCTTGGGCGGTCCTGACGGTCAGCACCGCGTGGATCGCGGCGAGGGTCCCGAGAAAGTGCAGTGAGGCAATGAAGTAGGCGAGCAGGTGCGGGCCAAAAAAATCCATGAACGACATGACTCCAGACAATCCAGTGCCTAACAGACCATGAACGGCTGCGAATGTCGCTATTTTATTTGCCGTGCAACACTGGCGCCTTTGCGGCGTCTAACGCCCACAATTACCCAGGAGTTACCCGATGAATGCTCGTCTGCTTGGTTTAGCCATGGTTATTGGTTTGTCGCTGCCGGTGGCAGCACAGGCGCAGATGCTGGCGCCGGGCTTGTGGGAATTGACCACCAGCAATATGAAAGTCGATAACCAGGACCTGCCGGACCTGTCGCTGATCCTCGGTCAGCTCAAGCAACAGATGACCCCGGAACAACGCGCGATGCTGGAGAAACAAGGCATCACCATGGCCGGCAAAGGCGTGCAAGTGTGCCTCACCCCAGCCCAGGTCGCCTCGGACTCGATCCCGCTGACCGACCCGCAATCGGGCTGCAAACAGGAAGTGACCGACAAGACCGGCAACCAGTGGAAATTCCGTTTCAGCTGCCCGAAAGCCCAAGGCACCGGCGTGGCGACCTTCCAGAGCCAGAAGGAATTCACCACCACCGTCAACGGCACCTTCAATGCCACCGGCATCCAGCAGAAGGGCAGCCTGGATAGCCACGCTCAGTGGCTGGGCAACGACTGCGGCACAGTCAAACCGCGCGCTTAACGCAGAAAGTGCAGGGGCAAGCCCTGGCAGCTGTCGACCACCTGGCCGTTGTGCCAGGCCAGGTGGCCGGACACCAATGTGGTGCTGACGCTGTGGCGAAAGCTGCGTTCGGCGAACGGCGTCCAGCCGCATCTCGCCAGGATCGGCTGATCGCTCACCGCCTTGCCCGCCGGCTCAGGTTTGATCAGCACCAGGTCGGCCCAATACCCCTCGCGTAAATAACCCCGGTCCGGGATGGCAAACAGGTCGGCGACCCGGTGGCTGGTTTTGGCCACCAGGGTGGTCAGCGGCAGCAGCCCATCAGCGACCAATTCCAATAACGCCGGCAGCGCATGCTGCACCAGCGGTAAACCCGACGGCGCTTCACGATAGCCCAACTGTTTTTGCGCCCAGGTATGCGGCGCATGATCAGTGCCGATCACATCCAGACGATCACTCAGCAAGGCCAGGCGCAGAGCGTCGCGGTCGGCGCGGGTCTTGATCGCCGGGTTGCATTTGATCTGATGGCCGAGGCGGTGATAGTCGCGGTCATCGAACAGCAGGTGGTGGATGCAGACTTCGGCGGTGATGCGCTTTTGCGCCAGCGGTTTGTCTTCGAACAGCTCAAGCTCGCGGGCGCTGGTCAGGTGCAGCACATGCAGGCGGGTGCCGTGACGCTGGGCCAATTCCACCGCAAAAGACGACGAGCGATAACACGCCTCGGCATCGCGGATCAGCGGGTGGGCGACGGCCGGGATCTTGTCGCCGAAGCGCTCGCGCAGGCGCTGTTCGTTGGCGAGGATGCTCGGCGTGTGCTCGCAGTGGGCCAGCAGAATGGTCGGCACCTCGGCAAACAGCCGCTCCAGAACGCGTGGGTCGTCTACCAGCATATTGCCGGTGGACGCGCCCATGAACACTTTGACCCCGGCCACTTCACGCGGGTCGAGGGCGGCGACGGTGTCGAGGTTGTCGTTGCTCACGCCGAAGTGAAAGCCGTAGTTGGCCACCGAGTGCAGGGCGGCGCGGCGCTTTTTATCGGCTAGGGCTTGCAGGTCCAGGGTGGCAGGACTGGTGTTGGGCATGTCCATAAAGCTGGTGATGCCGCCGGCCACCGCCGCGCGGGACTCGCTGTAGAAACTACCTTTGTCCGGTGCGCCAGGTTCGCGAAAGTGCACCTGGTCATCGATCATGCCGGGCAGCAACCATTGGCCCTGGGCGTCGATGGCCACGGGCGCAACGCCGCCTTCGATGCTGCTGGCGATCTTTTCGATGCGGCCATTGGCGACCAGCACATCGGCGTCGAATTCCTGGCCTTCATTCACCAGGCGGGCGTTGCGGATCAGCAGGCGGCTCATGGCTCAGAACTCGTTTTGCAGGGCTTTGTAGCCGCGCACCAGGTCAACGTTGGTGCGCGCCACGTCTTCGGAAAACTCCGAGGCGCTGACGCTCACCGGTGGGAATTGCGACAGGTCGGTATTCGGCCCGATGCGGGTGGTGGAGGGCACGTAGAACGCGGCGGGCAAGTCGCGGCCGTCGACCACCGAGTTATGCCGCACCACGCAGCCGTCGCCCACGGCGCAGTTGAACAACACGCTGTTGAAGCCGATGAATACGCGGTCGCCGACGGTGCAGGGGCCGTGGACGATGGAGCGGTGCGCGATGGAGGTGAACTCGCCGATGGTCACGGCAGCGCCGGACTTGGAATGGATGACCACGCCGTCCTGGATATTCGAGTTGGCGCCGATGGTGATCGGGTCCATGGTGCCGCTGGCGTCGACTTCGTCGGCGCGGATCACGGCGTAGGGGCCGACGAACACGTTCTCGCCGATGATGACCTTGCCGCAGATGATCGCGGTTTTGTCGACGTAGGCCGATTCGGCAATCACCGGCAGGTCGCCGGAAGGGTTTTTGCGGATCATGCTAATGGCTCCGTAATGATGTGAACGTGGTCGCCATCGATAGCGTTGTAGAAGCAGGTGGGCCGGCCGGTGTGGCACGCCGGGCCGAGTTGGTTGACGATCAGCAGCACCGCGTCGCCGTCGCAATCCAGGCGCGCTTCCAACAGTTGCTGGCAGTGGCCGGAGCTTTCGCCTTTGCGCCACAGCTGCTGGCGCGAGCGCGACCAGTAGCAGGCTTGCCCGCTGGCCAGGGTTTCGTTGAGGGCCTGGCGGTTCATCCAGGCCAGCATCAGCACCTCGCCTGTGCCATGTTGCTGGGCGATGGCGGCAATCAGGCCATCGCGGTTCCACGGCAGGGCGTCGAGCACCGAGTCGAGTGGAAAGCGGCTACCTTTGGCAGCCCCTTCCAGTTCGAGCATGCTCAGGGTCATGGCTTGCTCAGAGCGGCGCACAAGGTGTTGAGGTTGTATTCGAACAGCCCGGTAAAGGTGCTGGCCGGGCCTTCTGCAGCCAGGGCGTCGGAGTACAGCGTGCCGCCGATCTGCGCGCCGCTTTCGTCAGCGATCTGCTTGAGCAGGCGCGAATCCTTGATGTTCTCCATGAATACCGCCTTGACCTTGTCCTTGCGGATTTGGGTGATCAGCGCAGCGACCTCGGCGGCAGACGGTTCACGCTCGGTGGACAAACCCTGCGGCGCGAGGAACTGGATGCCATAGGCCTGGCCCAGGTAACCAAAAGCGTCATGGGAGGTGACGATGCGGCGGTTGCCGGCGGGCAGGGCGCCGAACTTGGTCTTGGCTTCGGCCAGCAGGCGGTAGATCTCTTTGAGGTAGGCCTGGCTGTTGCGTTGGTAATCGGCTTTGTTGGCCGGGTCGGCGGCGACCAGCGCCTTGGTGATGTTGTTCACATAAATTTCGGCGTTGGCCAGGTTATGCCAGGCGTGCGGGTCGGGAATGGTTTCGCCGTCTTCTTCCATGGTGTGGGAAATCACGCCTTTGCTGGCGGTGACCACGGTGGCCTTGGTTTCGGTGCTGGTCACCAGGCGGTCCAGCCACGGCTCGAAGCCCAGGCCGTTCTTGATGATGAGCTTGGCCTTGAGCAGCGCCTTGGCGTCGTCGGGGGTCGGCTCGTAGGTGTGGGCGTCGGAATCGGGGCCGACCATGTTGCTGATCTGGATGTGATCGCCACCGATCTGGTGGGTGATGTCATCGAGAATACTGAAGCTGGTAACCACCTGGAGTTTGTCGGCGGCCTGGGCCATGGACAGTGGCAGCAGCAGGCTGAACAGCACGAGTAGAGCGCGCATCGGGAAACACCTCATTGGGATGTAAGAGACGGCGGGCGGCGCAGCAAACCGTGCACCGGACCGAAAACCACGGACAGCAGGTACCCGCCGCCAGCCACCAGCACAATCGCCGGGCCGCTGGGGAGTGAGTAGTAGAACGACAGCAACAAGCCAAGCCACACCGACAGGCATCCCAGCACCGCCGATACTGCGATCAACACCGGCAGGCGCCGGCTCCAGAAACGTGAAGCAATGGCCGGCAACATCATCAAACCCACCACCATCAAGGCGCCGATGGCCTGGAAGCCAATCACCAGGTTGAGCACCACCAGGGTCAGAAACAGCCCGTGGGCCAAAGGGCCGAGGCGGCTGACGGTTTGCAGGAACAGCGGGTCCAGAGTGTCCAGCAGCAACGGTTTGTAGATCAGCCCCATGGCGATCAGGCTGAAGCCGGACACCCAGAGCATGCCGGTGAGGGTGGTTTCATCCACCGCCAGGGCCGAGCCGAACAACAGGTGCAGCAGGTCCAGGCGCTTGCCGGCAATGCCCAGGATCAACACGCCGGCGGCGAGGGATATGGGGTAGATGGCGGCGAGGCTGGCGTCTTCGCGCAGGCCGGTGCGGCGGGTGATCCACGCCGACAACCCGGCCATGCCCAGGCCGGCGCCGAGGCCGCCGATGGTCAGCGCGGGCAGGCTCAAACCCGCGAACCAGAAGCCCAGGGCAGCGCCGGGCAGGATGCCGTGGGCCACGGCGTCACCGATCAGGCTCATGCGCCGCAGGATCAAAAATACCCCCAGCGGCGCGGTGCTGCAGGCCAGCACCAGCCCGCCGATCAAGGCGCGGCGCATGAACACGAAGTCGAAAAACGGCATCCACAATTGCGCGGTGAAATGCATCAGGCCACCTGCATGTGCAGTAGGGGGCGGATCAGCTCTTTGCTAGGGCCGAAGAGGCAGCCGGTGCTTTTGACCTGTACCACTTGCTCGGTATGGTGGCGCACGGAGGCCAGGTCATGACACACCACCACCAGCGTGCGACCTTCGGCGTGCCAGGCGTGGATGTGTTTCCAGCACAGCGCCTGGCCTTCTTCGTCGAGGGCGGCGTGAGGTTCGTCGAGCAGCAACACCGGCGCTTCGGCCAGGCTCATGCGCGCGAGCAGGGCACGTTGCAGTTGCCCGCCAGACAAGGCCATCAACGGGCGCTGCTCCAGGCCGCTGAGGCACCAGTCTTCCAGCACCGCTTGCAGGCGTTGGCTGCGTTGCTCCGGAGTGAGCTTGGTGCCCCAGAAGCCGGCGGCCACCAGCTCTTGCAGGCTGATGGGGAACTGGCGATCCAGATGTTGTTGCTGCGGCAGGAACGACAGGCCGCCACGCCGTGGAACATCCACGCTCACCTTGCCGGCCAAGGGCTTTTGCAAGCCGGCGATGACCTTGAGCAGGCTGCTTTTACCGCAGCCGTTGGGGCCGATCACGCCGGTGAGGCTGCCTTTTTCCAGGGTGAAATCTACCGCCGGGGTCAGCGGTTGGCCGGGGGCGCCCCAGCGCAAGGCGGTGCAGGTGATCATTCAGGGTTTCTCGTCCAGCGGCTTTCAGCCACGGCATCGTGCGCGTGCAGGCTTTCGGCGTGGATCACTTTCAGGTGGAAGGCTTTAACGGCATCCGAGCGTTTCAAGGCGAGGTTCAAGCGTCTGGCGGCGTCTTCGCAGAACATCAGGTTCTGCCCGTTGGCCAGGGCGAAGGCTTGTTCGTCCGCGCGTTTTACAGCGGTTTGTACGGCAGTGCCGAGGGCAGCTTCTGCGTCGTTGATCAAGTCAACCAGCGCCAGGTGTTCGCCTTGCAACGTCACCTGCAACTGCGCGCTGCTGCGCTGGCTGTGGGGCGTGGCGACGATGCCATTGGCGCTGCCGAGCCAGGTCAATACGGCTTCGTATTGAAGCGGCTTGTCAGCGAAGTCGTCGAGAAATTGCTGCTGAATCAACTGCCTGGCGAGGGCAGCGGAGCATGGGCAAGTTGAGGAATACGTAACGTCAATTTTTAGTTCCACGTGGAACATTTGGTTTTCCAGGCGCGCCTCGATGCTCACCGGATAGCTTTTCCAGCCGGCCAACGGGCTGACCAGCGCAGGGCGTTTCAGCAGCAGGTTGGTATGAATACGTAGGTAGGCGTTCTTAGATAATTCTTCATGACTGTCGAGAAAGCGCTGCAGTACATTGCGCAGAAGTGCAGGCGTAAGGGGCTGCTGGTCGAGCATCTCCAGTGCCAGGTACAGGCGTGACATATGAATGCCACGGGCGGCACCGTCGTCCAGGCTCACACCCGCATCGGCGGTGGCGCTCAGGCGTTGGCCGTCGATGAGGATCGGCAAGGCGATACCGCACATGCCCACCCAGTCGAGTGGCAAGGCCTGGCTTGAAGCCTGCGCGGCGATATCCGGCAGAGTCAGCGCGTTCATGGGCAGGTCCATCGTTGGAAATAATTCGACATGTTATAGTATAACAATAGAGTCGACGATGAATTTTCTTCCCCGGCCTTTTTTCACCCATGTCGAGTACGGACGCTCCTTTTCTCAGCGGTATTTTCATGCGCAGACGTCAGCTCCTTAACCTGCTTCTGGCCAGCCCCCTGTTCACCTTGCCTTTCGCCGCGTCGGCCACGCAGATTCGCAACGCGCGCCTGTGGCGCTCGGATAACAAGCTGCGGTTGGTGTTCGACCTCAGCGGCCCGGTGCAATACAAGACCTTTACCCTGGGAGCGCCCGAGCGCCTGATCATCGATTTGAGTGGCGCGGGGCTCAGTGGGGATTTCTCTCAACTGACGCTCAAGGGCAGTGGCATTACGGCGATCCGTTCCGGGCATTTCGGCAAGGGCGACACACGCATCGTGCTGGACCTGGCCGCACCGATGCAGCTCAACAGCTTTCTGTTGCCGCCCCAGGATGGCCAGGGTCATCGCCTGGTGCTGGATCTCAGCAGCGCTACTCAAATTCCTCGCCAAATAGCGAAAGAACCCACGCCGCCGGTGGATAAGGCCCACCCCAAGCGCGACATCATCGTGGTGGTCGACCCCGGCCACGGCGGCAAGGACCCTGGCGCCGTCGGCTCCAAGGGCCAGCGCGAAAAAGATGTGGTGCTGTCCATCGCCCAATTGCTGGCCAAACGCTTGAAGCGTGAGAAGGGCTTTGATGTGAAGCTGGTGCGCAACGACGACTTCTTTGTGCCGCTGCGCAAGCGCGTGGAGATCGCCCACAAGCACAACGCTGACATGTTTATCTCGGTGCACGCGGATGCGGCGCCACGCATCACCGCCTCGGGGGCGTCGGTGTATGCCTTGTCCGAAGGCGGCGCCACCTCCGCCACCGCGCGGTTTATGGCGCAACGGGAAAACGGCGCTGACCTGCTGGGCGCTACCAGTTTGCTCAATCTGAAGGACAAGGACCCGATGCTGGCCGGGGTGATTCTGGATATGTCGATGAACGCCACCATCGCCTCCAGCCTGCAACTGGGCAGCTCGATCCTGGGCAGCCTGGAAGGCATTACTTCGTTGCATCAGAAGCGTGTGGAGCAGGCCGGGTTTGCGGTGCTCAAGTCACCGGATGTGCCGTCGATCCTGGTGGAAACCGGGTTTATTTCCAATGCGCGAGACAGTGCACGGCTGGTCACGGCGCGGCATCAGCAGGCGGTTGCCGACGGTCTGTTCGAAGGGCTCAAACAGTATTTCCAGAAGAACCCGCCGATGAACAGCTACATGGCCTGGGTTCAGGAACAGAAAGACGCCCAGGCCTAACAGCCGGCGATGCGGCTGCAGGTGAACTTGGCACTGGCGCCACCCGAACTGGAAAACCGGTTCAGGGTGGTCCAGCCCACACGCCGTGTGTAGCCGACCCACGCCTCACCGTCCGACGCCAGCCCGGTAAAGAACGTCAGCTGCCCATAGCGGCTGTTGGTCTGTGCCCAATAGCGTTTGCCGATTACTTCAAAACCTCTCAGATACGTGGTGCTGCCCGCCGTCGCCACGCTGTAGGCATTGCCCAAAGGGTCTACGCACGCCAGCAGGGTGGCACTGCGCGTGCAGTGCGCCAACGGGCTCGGTGCCTGGGCGCAGGCCGGTCCAGCCGCTGCCAATAACAGGGCGCACACCAGGTATTTCATAGAGTTTCTCGAGGTTTGGGGTGTTCAAGCATTGCGCCCTTCGTCGCGGTGAGCAAGGGGGATTGGCTTATTTGCATTGTTATACTATAACATTAAAACACAGCCTGACCCGTGAACCGCTCCCCATGACTGAACAAGACCTGCTGGCCCAGCCGCCCGCCGACTACATGAATGAAGCCCAGCAAGGCTTCTTCCGTGCGCTGCTGTTGGCCCAGCGCAACGAGCTGCAAGCGCGCATCGAGGGCGAATTCCAGCAACTGCGCGAGCAGGAAACCAACAGCGACCCCGCCGATGTGGGCAGCGCCGAAGAACAGCGCCAATGGCAACTGCGCCTGCTGGAGCGGGAAAAGAAGCTGCTGGACAAGATCGACGACGCCCTCGAATTGCTGGCCCGTGGCGAATACGGCTGGTGCCGCGAAACGGGTGAGCCTATCGGCCTGCAACGCCTGCTGCTGCGCCCTACGGCCAGCCTGTGTATCGAAGCGAAAGAACGTGAAGAGCTGCGCGAACGCCATAAACGGGCGATTTGACCGGCCACCCCTGATGAGGAATACCTGATGCCTAATCGCCTCCCCGTTACCGTGTTGTCCGGCTTTCTCGGCGCCGGCAAAAGCACGCTGCTCAACTACGTCCTGCGCAACCGCGAGAACCTGCGCGTGGCGGTGATCGTCAATGACATGAGCGAAATCAACATTGACGGCAGCGAGGTGCAGCGCGACGTCACCCTCAACCGTTCGGAAGAAAAACTGGTGGAGATGAGCAACGGCTGCATCTGCTGCACCTTGCGCGAAGACTTGCTGTTGGAAGTCGGAAAACTCGCCAAGGAGGGTCGCTTTGATTACCTGTTGATCGAATCCACCGGCATTTCCGAACCCTTGCCCGTGGCCGAAACCTTCACCTTTCGTGATGAAAACGAGCAAAGCCTCGCCGACATCGCACGCCTGGACACCATGGTCACCGTGGTCGACGGCATGAACTTCCTGCTCGACTACCAGGCCGCTGAAAGCCTGGCCTCGCGGGGCGAAACCCTCGGTGAAGAGGACGAGCGCTCGATCACCGATCTGCTGATCGAGCAGATCGAGTTCGCCGACGTGATCCTGATCAGCAAGATCGACCTGATCAGCAGCCATGAGCGCGAGGAGCTGATGGCGATCCTCGAACGCCTCAACGCCCAGGCGGAAATCATCCCGATGGTCATGGGCGAAGTGCCGCTGCACAAGATCCTCAACACCGGCCGTTTCGACTTCGAGCGCGCCGCCCAGGCCCCGGGCTGGCTGCAGGAGCTGCGCGGCGAGCATGTGCCGGAAACCGAAGAGTACGGCATCGCCTCCACGGCTTACCGCGCGCGCCGCCCGTTCCATCCGCAGCGGTTTTTCGACTTTATCGACCGCCCGTGGGTCAACGGCAAGCTGCTGCGCTCCAAGGGCTTTTTCTGGCTGGCCAGCAAGCATCAGGACGCGGGCAGTTGGTCCCAGGCCGGCGGCCTGATGCGCCATGGGTTTGCCGGACGCTGGTGGCGTTTTGTGCCGAAAAGCCAATGGCCACAGGACGAAGAAAGCGTGGCGGCGATCATGGGTAACTGGCAACTGAGCACCGGCGATTGCCGCCAGGAACTGGTGTTTATCGGGCAAAACATCGACTTCACCCAGATGCGCGCCGAGCTGGACGCCTGCTTGCTCACCGATGCAGAAATGGCCCTGGGCGTCGAAGGGTGGCGCCAGCTGGCCGACCCCTTTGGCCCTTGGTATGAGGAGGCAGCCGCCTGATGTTGGCCCAAGTGATTCCATTACGCCCCGTGATCCGCCAAACCCGCGGCGAAACCCCGCTGGCGCTGTCCGATATCCTCGAAGATGGCGTCAACCTGGCGCTCTGGCAGCGCCAGTTGCCGTTGCACATTGCCGAG
The DNA here is from genome assembly GCF_979253585.1 of Pseudomonas sp. AC463. Classification (NCBI taxonomy): domain Bacteria; kingdom Pseudomonadati; phylum Pseudomonadota; class Gammaproteobacteria; order Pseudomonadales; family Pseudomonadaceae; genus Pseudomonas; species Pseudomonas sp. AC463. The sequence goes on from NZ_CEEDDZ010000006.1 coordinate 63,031, forward strand.
TTCGGCGAGTTGCTGGTGGCGCTCAATGAGCCGTTGGCCGACTCGATGGTGATCGAACTCAGCAGCGAGGATTCCGAGCCGAACTTGAAGGGTTTGGCGTCCAGTTGTCGTGATCTTGAAGGCTATGAAGGGTTCGTCGCCGATGTGTCGTGGCTGGTCAGCGCGTTTGCCTGCCTGCTCGGTGCCAAACGCATCGGCGTGCGTTTGCGTCTGTTGGACAAGGCCATGTGCCCGCGTTTTCACGTGGACCATGTGCCGGTGCGGCTGATTACCACCTACGCCGGCATCGGTAGCCAGTGGTTGCGCGAAGGCGTGATGGACCGCCGCCAACTGAGCCAGCCGGAGGCCGAGCCCGGCGAGCGCATCGAGCAGATCCAGTGCGGCGAAGTGGCCTTGCTCAAGGGCACCAAATGGCACGGCAATGAAGGCTACGGCCTGATCCACCGCTCGCCAGCGTTGAAGGCGGATGAGCGTCGCTTGATCCTGACGCTGGATTGGTTGGCATAACCGGGTAGGATCAAGCTCTCTACACGGTCCGAATAGCGCCTCTCATGCTGCAGAACATTCCCACCCACGTGATTGCCGGGCCTTTGGGCGCCGGCAAGACCAGCCTGATCAAGCACCTGCTCGCCCAACGCCCGGCCAACGAGCGCTGGGCGGTATTGATCAACGAGTTCGGGCAGATCGGCCTGGACGCGGCGCTGCTGACCCTGGATGACGACGGCATCGCCCTCGGCGAAGTGGCCGGCGGCTGCCTGTGCTGTGTGAATGGTGCACCGTTCCAGGTAGGCCTTGGCCGCCTGTTGCGTAAGGCCAAGCCGGATAGGTTGTTTATCGAGCCGTCGGGCCTGGGGCACCCGGCGCAGTTGCTCAAACAACTGCGAGAGGCGCCGTGGCAGCAAGTACTGGCCGTTCAACCGTGCGTTTTGGTGCTGGATGCCCAAGCCCTGGCGGCGGGCAAAGCCTTGCCGCCCGCTCAGCAGGAGGCGACGGCCAGTGCCGGATTGTTGGTGCTAAACAAGGAGGAAGGGTTGGATGCTGCGCAGCGTCAGGCCGTGGAGCGACAATTACCCGATTGCCCGCTGTATTGGACGCAGCAGGCGCAGCTGCCTCTCGACCAACTGCCAGGCCTGAATGCGAACGCTAAAGCGGCTGTGGATAACGTCGAGGTGCCCAAGGGGCTCGCACAAATGCCGGCCATCTGGACTGATCCCACGCAGCCGATCTGCCTGAGCCAGGCTCAGGAAGGTGGCTGGAGCATCGGCTGGCGCTGGCACCCGAGCCAGCAATTCGACCCCCAGCGCCTGCATGAATGGTTGGCAGGCCTTGAATGGCGCCGCGCCAAGCTGGTTATCCACAGCGGCGCGGGCTGGGTGTCCGCCAACGCTGTGGATAACAGCGCGCTCGCCTGGCAGCCAAGCGAATGGCGGCGTGATTCACGTATCGAATTGATTTTCAGCGCGCCACAGGACATGGCCGCGTTGCAGGCTGCTCTGGCGGCCTGCCGTTACTGACGGTTCTTGGTCGCGTGGTCCTGGCGCCATTGGCTCAGCTCGATCACTTCGGCGCTGGGCAGTGGTTCCTTGGCTTCGAACGGGTACGGCGCCAGTTCGACTTGCGCGCTGTGGGCGCCGAATTGGGTGATGACCCCGGCGTGGCGGGTTTCGCCGGTTACGGTGAATTCGAAGTTGTAGACCCGCGCCAGGCGCCGCCGGCCGCTGGCATCTTTCACAAAGCCGATGCGCTTGAGCGCGACCGCACCGTCGAGCAACTCGATATCCAGCTTGGCGCAATGCTGCTTGACCCGCTCCAGCGCGCGCTCGCGCAGGCCGTGGTTGTGCCAGACCCAGGCGGCAGCGGTCGCCAGCAGCATCAACACGAACATGTTTCCCAGGGTCAGCATGCGAAAAACTCCAACAAAGTGAGAGCAGCTTAACTGTGTCGCCGGTCTGTCGTACAGGCTGCGTTTAGTCGCATACTGCGCGGCCAGAATTTCAACGGCTTTACGGAAATCCCCCGCATGAAACGCACACCTCATCTGCTTGCGATCCAGTCTCATGTGGTCTTTGGCCACGCCGGAAACAGCGCCGCCGTGTTCCCCATGCAGCGGGTCGGGGTGAACGTCTGGCCGCTGAACACGGTGCAGTTCTCCAACCACACCCAGTATGGCCAGTGGGCGGGCGAAGTGTTGGCGCCGCAGCAGATTCCGGCGCTGGTGGAAGGTATTGCGGCCATCGGCGAGTTGGGTAACTGCGATGCCGTGCTGTCCGGCTACCTGGGCAGCGCCGACCAGGGCCGTGCGATTCTCACCGGCGTGGCGCGCATCAAGGCGATCAACCCCAAGGCCCTGTACTTGTGCGACCCGGTGATGGGCCATCCCGAAAAGGGCTGCAGCGTGCCGCAGGAGGTGAGTGATTTCCTGCTGGACGAAGCCGCCGCCATGGCCGACTTCCTGTGCCCCAACCAGCTGGAGCTGGACAGCTTTGCCGGGCGCAAGCCGCAGTCGCTGTTCGATTGCCTGGCGATGGCCAAGGCGTTGCTGGCACGTGGGCCCAAGGCCGTGCTGGTCAAGCATCTGGATTACCCGGGCAAGCTGCCGGATGGCTTCGAGATGTTGCTGGTGACCGCCGAGGGCAGCTGGCACCTGCGTCGGCCGCTGCTGGCGTTTCCGCGCCAGCCGGTAGGCGTGGGTGACCTGACCTCGGGGCTGTTCCTGGCGCGGGTGCTGCTGGGGGACAGCCTGCTGGCGGCCTTTGAGTTCACTGCCGCGGCCGTGCATGAGGTGTTGCTGGAAACCCAGGCTTGCGCCAGTTACGAGCTGGAACTGGTGCGGGCTCAGGATCGTATCGCCCATCCGCGTGTTCGCTTTGAAGCCACGCCGATCGGTCTCTAAGAACACAAAACCCAATGTGGGAGGGGGCTTGCCCCCGATAGCGGTGTGTCAGCTACACAAGTAGTGGCTGACCCACTGCCATCGGGGGCAAGCCCCCTCCCACATTTGATCCGGTTTACAAGTCTAGGCTTTCAGTACCTCAGCCTTTGATTTCCTGGTAGCGCTTTTCCAGCTCCTGGCGAATCTGCCGGCGCTGCTGGGCCTGCACGAAGCGGCGTTTGTCTTCACTGTTCTGCGGTTGCAGTGGCGGGACGGGGGCGGGTTTGCGCTGGTCGTCCACGGCCACCATGGTGAAGAAGCAGCTGTTGGTGTGACGCACCGAGCGCTCGCGGATGTTCTCGGTCACCACCTTGATGCCCACTTCCATCGAGGTATTGCCGGTGTAGTTGACCGACGCCAGGAAGGTCACCAGCTCACCGACATGGATCGGCTCGCGAAAAATCACCTGATCCACCGACAACGTCACCACATACCGCCCGGCATAACGGCTCGCGCAGGCGTAGGCCACTTCGTCGAGGTACTTGAGCAGGGTGCCGCCGTGGACATTGCCTGAGAAGTTGGCCATGTCTGGGGTCATCAATACCGTCATCGACAGCTGGGCGTTTCCGGGTTCCATAGCACACTCACGGGTTTGTAGGCATTGGTTGGGGAGGCACCTCTGCGGGTGCTGGAATCTTTTGCAGCGCCATCCTTTACGGGACGCCGGTGAGCGGCTCGCCGTCACGCGCGCACCGATCTGTTTCCATATATTGCACCGGCTTTCTGCCGGAAGTCGCGGTGTTAACCTTCAAAAGCCCATCTCAGGGCATTTCTTACGATCAAGGCTGACTTTTCCTTCCGCTCTTTGCGACCGTTCAAAGGCGCGCGCGGAAGTGGGAGAAGCGCCAGTACCCTCAAGGAGCCCCTCGCCATGCACGCCATCAGCTTTATCCAGGACCTGGCCGTGATCATGCTGGTGGCAGGGGTGGTCACCATCCTGTTTCACCGCCTCAAGCAGCCGGTGGTGCTGGGGTATATCGTCGCCGGGTTCATCATCGGGCCCCATACGCCGCCGTTCGGCCTGATCCACGATGAAGACACCATCAAGACCCTGGCCGAGCTGGGGGTGATCTTCCTGATGTTCTGCCTGGGCCTGGAGTTCAGCCTGCGCAAGCTGTTCAAGGTCGGGGCCACGGCGTTTATCGCGGCGTTCCTGGAAATCATCCTGATGATCTGGATCGGCTACGAAATCGGCCGCTGGTTCGACTGGAACACCATGGACTCGCTATTCCTAGGCGCGATCCTGGCGATTTCCTCGACCACCATCATCGTCAAGGCGCTCAATGACCTGAAGATGAAAAACCAGCGGTTCGCCCAGCTGATTTTTGGCGTGCTGATCGTTGAAGACATTCTCGGTATCGGCATCATCGCCTTGCTGTCGAGCATCGCCGTCAGCGGCACAGTCAGCTCCGGCGAGGTATTTTCCACGGTCGGCAAGCTCTCGCTGTTCATGATTGTGGCGCTGGTGATCGGCATTTTGCTGGTGCCGCGCTTGCTGGCCTACGTGGCCAAGTTCGAAAGCAACGAGATGCTGCTGATTACCGTGCTGGGCCTGTGTTTCGGCTTCTGCCTGCTGGTGGTCAAGCTGGAATACAGCATGGTGCTGGGGGCGTTCCTGATCGGCGCGATCATGGCCGAGTCCAAGCAGCTGATTAAGATCGAGCGCCTGATCGAGCCGGTTCGCGACATGTTCAGCGCTATTTTCTTCGTGGCCATCGGCTTGATGATCGACCCGCAGATCCTGCTGCAATACGCCTGGCCGATCGCGGTGATTACCGTGGCGGTGGTGCTCGGCAAGATGTTGTCCTGCGGCCTGGGCGCCTTTATCGCCGGCAATGACGGCCGCACCTCACTACGCGTGGGCATGGGGCTGTCACAGATTGGCGAATTTTCCTTCATCATCGCCGCGCTGGGCATGACCCTGCAGGTGACCAGCGACTTTCTGTACCCGGTGGCCGTGGCCGTTTCGGCGATCACCACGTTGCTCACGCCGTACCTGATTCGCGGCGCCGACCCGTTGTCATTGAAGATTGCCGCCGTGATGCCCAAGCGCATGAGCCGCGTGTTCGGTATGTATGGCGAATGGCTGCGCAGTATTCAGCCCCAGGGTGAGGGCGCGATGCTGGCGTCGATGATCCGCAAGATCATCCTGCAAGTGGGGGTGAACCTGGCGCTGGTGGTGGCGATCTTCTTCGCCGGCAGTTACTTCGCCGTGCGTATCGGTGGCTATCTGCAAGGCTGGATCAGTGATCCAAGCTGGCAGAAGGCGTTGATCTGGGGCGGGGCGCTGCTGTTGTCGCTGCCGTTCTTGATTGCGGCGTACCGCAAGCTCAAGGCGCTGTCGATGTTGCTGGCGGAGATGAGCGTGAAGCCGGAAATGGCCGGGCGGCATACCCAGCGCGTTCGGCGGGTGATCGCCGAGCTGATCCCGCTGTTGTCGCTGCTGCTGATTTTCCTGCTATTGGCAGCCTTGTCGGCGAGTATTCTGCCGACCAACAAGCTGCTGGTGCTGATCGCCGTGGTCACGGCGGCGGTGGCGGCCGTGCTCTGGCGGTGGTTCATCCGGGTGCATACGCGGATGCAGGTCGCCTTGCTGGAGACGCTGGATAACCACAAGGATTCGCCGGAGCACTAAAAGCCTGGGGAGGGGACTCAGCTTTCCAGCCAGACGTCCCGCGCCCAGTGCCACACCGATTCCCAGGTTTCTTCGGTCACCAGTTCTTCTTCGCCCGACCACAGCACCACGGTGCCGTCTTCTTCGACGCAGTAGTAGTCGTCACCGTCCTGGCAGATCGGGATCATGCTGCGGTCGACGCCGGCATCCCAGGCGTTGGCCGCTACGTCGGGCAGGTAGGTGTGGGACTGCGGGTCGGTGACGGTCACCGGCTCCAGGCTGCCGTAGACCACGTCGCTGACGGTCAGCAGGAATTCACGGAAGACAAACGGGATGTCGATGAACAGTTGTTCTTCGATTTCCACCAGTTGGTCTTCGTCAGGCAGTTCCAGAGGAACCGGGACCGGTTCGTTGGCTTCACGCAATTGTTCGATGATTTCTTCCACGGCCGGGATCCTCTTGCTAGATGGCGCGGTTTATAGGGGCGTTTTATACAGTAGCTCGCTATAAGTGCAACCGTGAAATGAAATCCCGGCGTCAGCACATTGCCTGTGACAACGCGCGGACTAGAACTGTTTCTCCAGTTTTAGGCTGATGCTGTTTTTATCGTAGGAATAAAGCCAGTCGACGTTGCTTTCCACCTTGTTGTATTTGACCGTGAGGCTGGGAACGATGTCGTACACCGCCAGGCGCGGCGCGCGCAGGATGAAGGTGTAGCCTTGTTCTTCGTCATAGCGTCGGTCATCGAGAATGGCGCTGTAGGCATCGTACTGACGCTGGCGGTATGAGGCGAACAGCACGGCGCTGACGCCAATATCAAAGTCCTTGGCGACCCCCAGGCGCACGCCTTTTTGCAGGTAGGCGGCGGTGCGGTCGCGGGCGTTGCGGTCGACGATATCGACGCCGCCGAATAGCGTCCATTGGCGTGGCAGCACCTGGAACAGGGTGGCCGACACGGAGTTGGTCGCGCCGTCGAGGTTACTGTTGATGTCGTGCTTGTAGACCATGTCTTTGTAGTCGCCTTCGAGCTTGAACATGCGCGTGGCGGACAGGTTGTGAATCCACTCGCCATGCAAGCCCCAGGCGCTGTACATGGCGTTGTCGCCAATGGTGTTGAACTCGTAAGAGGGCCCGAATGCGTACTGGTTGCGCGCATCGTGGTAGCTGTAGCCGGCGTTGTTGATCACCGTGCTTTCGTTGTACTTGCTCTCTTTTTCGTAGGCCTGGCCGTACAGCAACGAGCGCACGAACAGCCCGTGGTGGCCGCTGATCGCCATGCGTTTATTGAGCGTGGCCTCGTAGTCCTGGCCATGGGCCGACACGGCCTTGGGCAAGGAGCGTTTGACCAGGATGGTTTCCTGGTCGGTAACAAAGCGGTAAGTCACGGTGCTTTCGGAGGACTGGTTGAGGTTGTCGCTCCATGTCGGGCCGATGGCGAAGGAGCCTTGCCAGTCTTCGCGGTGGTCGAGGGCCTGGATAAAGCTATCGACGGTCTTGCCCAGGCCCATGGCCTTGGCGTCCGAGGGGCTGAGGCTGCTGGTGATCTGCTGGAACGCCTCTTTAGAGTCGCGATCCTTGCGGTTTTCGAATTGCACCCGCGCCAGTTCGAGGCGGCCGGGCAGGAAATCAGGTTGGATGGCCAGCAATTCGCGGTAGTCGATTTCTGCCTGATCCAGGTCACCATCGGCGCGGGCCAGGCCACCTTTGGCGTAGGCGGTGAGCATCGGATCGTGGCCGGGCAGTGCGGTGTAGCGCTTGAGGTAGTCGCGAGCCTGCGGCCATTCCTGGCGCTGGACACTCAGGTACACCGCGCGGCCCAGCTCGTCCAGGTTGTTGCCGACGGTGTAGTTCTGGCCGTCGATATTCAACAGCGGCGGGGCGCCGTCGCTGGGCAGTTCATCCTTGAGCAGCTCGCGCTCTTGCTGGTTAGCGCGGTACTCGATGGTCTGGTTCAGACGCAGGGTGGTGTCCTGGTCGGCGGCAAACGCCGTCGGGGCCATGAACAGCAGCAAAGAGAAGGGCAAAACATGCAGCGTAAGGGACCACTTGCAGTAGGGCTGGGGCATTACCGGGCTCTCGGGATCGCTTTAAAACGCCAAAAGCAAGTGCCCGACCGTCAGGCACTTGCTTGCTGGTGCTACATCAGTTCAAGCCGCGGTTACTTGGCTACGCCACCGAAAGCGGTGTCGTAGTCGCGGTTGGCGAACTTGGCGATACCGGCCAGCGACGCGGTCGAACCTGCGCCGAAGAAGCTGCCCTGGGTGGTACCGGTGGACAGCAAGCCGTTGGTGGTCGGGTTCAGGGCGGCTGCAGTGCCACTGAAGCCGGCGGTGGTGGTGTTGATGTTGGCGTTCACCGCAACGCGCAGGTTGGCGTTGGCGATCGAACCGGTCAGGGTCGGCGAGGCGGTGCCGAAGGAAGCGGTAAGGTCGCCGGACAGCACATTGGCGCCGGAGTAGTTGTTGATGCCCTGTACCGCGTAAGTCACGCTGGCAGTCGGCAGCACGCGGCCGGTGGTGTCACCCGAGTAGTACACCACGCGGGTCGGGTCGTTGTTGGTGCCGTTCTGCGACCACTCGCCGTAGTACACCTGTTGGCTGGCGACTTGTTTGAAGTCGAAGTTGCCCAGCGCGGCGTGGGAGGCGGGCATCATGGCCGGGGTAATGGTGGTGACGCCATTGGCGTCGGTGGCGACCATGCCTTTGAGGCCGGCGAAACCAACTTTTGCACCGCCGTAAAATGCCAGAACGCCAACGGCCGGCTGGCCTGGAGTGCCAGGGTGGTTCACAGTGCCCGTACCGCCAGTGCCTTCAACGACGATAGTGCCGGTGTAACTTTGCCCCGAAGAAACATCTGCTTGAGCAACGCCAGCCAAACCAAGAAGAGCCACTGCCAATACTGTGTAGTTGAAAGTTTTCATTTCTTCATCCATTGAGTAAATTTAAGTAAGTCAACACGTCAAGCATCTGCCAAGTTCTCTTAGCCTCCCATGGTGCACCTCACAAGTTAGAACGTAGTGGTAAAACCGATTTTCAAGGTTCGACCCGGCGCGGGCATGGCCGAGCGTGTCAGCGGGTCAATGTAATAGAGGTTGCTCAAGTTGGTGCCAGTCAACTCGATAGACGCGTCGTCAGTGAGCTTGTAGTTGATGTAAGCGTCATAAGTAATAATCTTGTCCCACGACATGGGCGTGTTGATGTAATAACTCACCATCGCGCTGTCGGGGTAGTTGCTGTAGAACTTGCTCTGGTGCTGGCGGTAGTAAATCGCGCGTCCGCCGACTTCCAGTTTGCGATTGAAGAAGCGCGCACCGCCGCCCAGGTTGGCTGACCATTCAGGCTGGGCCATGCTCACCAGGTAACCGCCCACGAAGCCGTCCTCCACACAGTTGGGCGTGCTGCCATTGGTGCTGATCGCCACCGCCGAGTCTTCATCACAGACTTTGTTTTTCAGCACATGGGCGATGCTCAGGTCGGTAAACACCCGCCCGTTGTCGTAACGCCCCTGGAACTCCACGCCGGAAGTCGTCTGTTTCTCCAGGTTGCTGAAGCGCAACTCCGGGCTGCGTTCAATCACGTTTTTGATGGTGTTGTGGTAGTACGTCAGTTTTATATCGGCGCGCTCACTGCCGCCCCAGCCGGCCAAGTTGTGGATATACGCCGCTTCATAGTTATAGGCATGTTCTGGCTCCAGCCCCCAGGGGTTGACCGACGAGGAGAAACCCAGTGTACTTTCAAACATGCTGGGATAACGGATGGCTTCGCTGTAGCGGAAATAAACCCGGCCATTCTCCGAAGTGTAAAAAGTGGCTGACAAGTTGGGCGCCCAGTCACTGTCTTTCTGGTGTTTGGCGCTCACATCTTTTTGAGTGCCCGTGGTGCTGCCTGAGGCACTGCACGCAATGATGTCTTGACCGGCATTCAAGCCATTGATGCACGGGTTGTTAGCCCGGGAATATTTACCTTTGCCGTCGCTTGCCCAATTCGCCTGATGTTGAGTGTCCTCAACAAGGGGGGTTTCTTTTTTGATCTGTTCTATTTCGGCCAGGCGCTGTTCCTGTGGAATGCCAAACATGTCCCAAAAGAACTGGTTGCCGGCTACTCTTTGATCGACATTGGCTTGCCACTCGGCAGTGCTCAGTGTTTTGCGCGTGGTGTAACTGACGGTCCGGCCGTTTTCCACAAATTGCGTGGTCACTCCGGTTTTGTCCTGGGTTTCCTTCAGATAGTCATCGAACGCCCAATACGAGGAATACCGCGCGCCGGCCGTGAATTTGGCGAAGGTGACCGGGCGCCAATCGAAGTTGAAGTTGTATTCGCGCTCATCCCGACGCCCCGCCCGTGGGTTCATGCGCAAGGTGTCGAAGATTGCGGCGTCGTAATAATCATCCTTGGAACTTAATTTCTCGTGCTGGTAGCTGGCGCCCAGGGTCAGGTCCAGGCTGTCGAGCATCTTGAATTTGTTGCTGAGCGTTACCCCCGCCCGGTCGTGCTGGGCGTTGGCCACGGCGGTGTTCCGGAACACCGGGTTGGCCGCGCTGGTGGCGTTGGGCACGCCGCCGCTGGTGTAGGTGTCGCTTTGGGTATTGGTGGCCCAGAGGTTGGAATAGAAATCCACCCACGGGTTGTCCTGGGGCTTGAGGTTGTATTCCAGGTTGTAGGCTTTGCTCTGCACATGGCTCAGCGGCCACTGCGGCACGCCGCTGGTTTCGGCGTCGAACTGGTCGCCGGGGCGGAAGAACGAGATGCGCGACGGCATGATCTCGCCGTACAGCGAATCGGTGTCGCGGTAGCCGAACTCCAGGGATTGGTCTTCATCGATCTTGAGTTTGGCCTTGGCCAGCCAGGACTCCATTTTGCTGGAGGTGTTGGGCACTTCATCGCCCGGTTTGTAGATGTTGGCCAGGTTGGGGATGTAGTCGAACTGGCCATTGACCTGCTTGCCGGTGGAATAGAAGCCGGTTTTGTTCTTGCCCGCGTAGTGGTTGCCTTTTTCGCGGTAGGCGTAGGCGGCGAGCAGCTCGAATTTTTCCTGGCGGGTGCCGAGGGCCAGGCGATAGGCCGAGTCGTCCCCGGAGATCAGGTTGTTGTCGCGACCGGTACGCGGGTGCTTGTACAGCGACGGGTCGTAATAGGAATAAATCGGGATGTATTGATAGTCGGCAGGCGGGCTTTGCCCGGTCATCAGCGTCGGCAGCTTGGGTGACACCGAGTTGTTGCTGCCTTCCATTTTCAGCTCGCCGCCGAATTCCTGGCCTTCCTTGAGGATGTCATCCACGTTCAAGGTACTGGCCACCACCGCGCCGCCAACGCCGCTGTAGACGTTGCGCTCCAGGTTCGGGCCCTTGAGCACCTTGATGCTGCCGATCAGGTTGGGGTCGATGTAGTTGCGGTTGTTGGCGCCCATGTAGCCGCGATACACGGTCAGCGCCTGTTCGGTGCCGTCGATGGTCAGCGGTACGCGGCCGGGGCCCTGGATGCCGCGCACGTTGGGGTCCAGCGCGCCACTGTTGCGGCCGTCGCCGCTGTAGACGTTGAGCATGCCCTTGAACATATCGGCGGGGGCGGCGCCTTTGTAGCGTTCGATCTGCTCCTTGCCGGAGTACACCGAGGAGGTGTCCTGATCGTAGATGTCGTTGTAGCCCTTTTCGTCGCGGGACTCCTTGCCGTCCATGCCATGCACGTAGATGGGCGCCAGGTCGCCTTGCTGGATACCGCTGGTGCCTTGCACGGGGCGCACCTGGATGACGGGGTGCTCCGGCGCGCCGACCAGGCTATAGGCGACGGCTTGGTTGGCCAGCAATTGCTGCAGCGCAGCGTCCAGCGAGAGCCGGCCCTTGACCGGGTTGCTGCTGCGGCCGGTGAGGTCGTTGCTGCCCAGGTAGAGTTCCACCCCGGCCTGGCGCGCCAGCAGCACCAGCCCCGCGTCCAGTGATAATGCCGGTACATCGAAGTCGTGATAGCCGCCGCGGGTTTGGGCGTGAGGCGCGCTTTGCGCGCTGGTGTCCCGCGTCGGGCTGATGTCTGCGGCATTGGCGCACAGTGCGAAAACCGCCAACTGAATCCCCAGGCTCAGTCGGGTGCGGTTTAGTGCCTTACGCTTCTTGTTCTTCTGTTGCATGTGCAAAGCTGGCCTCACTAAAAGCAAATAAGAGTTATTCACATGTAGTAGAAACGCAGCAGCAGCAAAAACGCGATAGATCGTTATGATCTATGTATCAGGATTTATATGAATATGTAGAGTGGCCGCGGCGTGCCGCCGATCTTCAATAGATCAGCGTCAGGCCCGGCAGGTCGAGCACGCGGCCATGGGCTTGGGTGGCCATGCGCTTGAGAGCGTCGTTGAGATTGTCCAAGCGCATGACAGCGCTGATACGTACATCACGCAGTGCGTCGCCTTTGACCATTACCAGGCCCGGGCGATAGCGGTTGATGCGCGCCACGGCGTCACCCAGGCGCTCACGCTGGAAGACCAACTGCCCCTGCTGCCAGCTGGCAAGCTCATCGGGGCGGGTATTGAGCGGCACAATCCCGGCTTTGGGGCTGAACCGCAGGCTGTTGCCTTGCTCCAGCTGCGCCGAGCCGGCGGCGTCGTCGCGTTGCTCGGGCGTCAGATTGACTTCGACCTGGTGCTGCAAAACCCCGACCCAGCCTTCGCGGTCCTGGCCGACACCCACCAGGTAGCTTGTGCCGCGCGCGGTGATATCGGCGCCAGGGGCGCGTACGGTAAATGGGCGCCGCTCCTGCTCGTTGACCGGCGCCGGCGTAAACACGGCCTCGCCCTGGTTCAGGCGGACCAGCCGGGTTTGGTCGTCGTAGGCAATGTTCAACAGGCTGTGGCTGCCCAACTCCACGCGGCTGCCATCTGCCAGGGTGATCTGGCGTGTTTCGCCAAAACCGGTGTGGTAGTCGCTGTTCAAGGCTTCCAGCCAGAAGGGCGGGGCAAGCAACAGCCAGCAACCCACTGCCAATGCCGCCACGGCACCACTGGCGGGCAACGGCCGGCGTATCCAGTTGGCGCGCGGTGGGCGTTGGGGTTTTACGTAGCCGGAACGCCGCTTGAGCATGGCGGTTGCCTGCCAGGCACGATCTGCCCTGCCGGCGGCGGCGGCATGCCGGGGATCGGCGGCCTGCCAGTGCTGGAAAGCCTCCAGTTCACGGGGTGAGAGCTGTCCTTGGCGGTGACGCATCACCCAGTCGGCAGCACTGCGCTCTACCGGGTCGATGGTCTGAGGGGAGTCGTTCACGATTCTGACTGGTTACCTTCTTGCGTCCTGGAATATCCATGGCTTAACCCTCTTGATCTGGATCGAGGGCCTTGCCGATCCTGGCCAGTGCCATTGCCATGTGTTTTTGTACAGAGCTTGTGGATATCCGTAAATAGCGGGCGGTCTCTTTGTGCGTCATGCCCTCGACGCGGCAAAGCATGAAGATATCACGGGTGCGCTCCGGCATCCGTTCCAGCAGGCTTTCCAACTGCTCCATGGCCAGGGCGTCGAACGCCAATTCCTCGGGGCCGCTGGCCTCATCCACCAAGGTCGCGAAATACGCGGCAGCGTCATTGTCGAAGCGCTTTTCGCCGTAGCGCCGGTGGTGATCGATCATGAGGTTGTGCGCTACCCGAAACAGATAGGACGGCGCGCAAAGAATGCGCTCAAGGTTTTCCAACTGGGCGATGCGCAGGAACGTGTCCTGCACCAGGTCCGACGCCAGGCTGGGGGAGCATTTTTTCCGCAACAGGTAGCGATGGAGCGCGGATGCATGTTGGTTGAACAGTTTTTCCAGCACGTCGGCACGTTCCTATGCTCGGGCAGAACCGGGAGAGGTTGCGAGTATAGTGAGAACCGTTCTCATTAATCTACTAAAAACTATCGAGCTGTTTTGGACCGGCAAAAAAAGACCCCGGCTGGGTATTTCCTTTACAGGTCATACCCAACCGGGGTCGTTTACGGCGCGCTCAAGGCGCTGCGGGATCAGCCGTTCTGGCGGATACCGGCGACCAGCCAAGGCTGGTTGTCGCCCTGGGCACGTTCCATGTTCCAGCTTTCGCTGAACACTTCGCCCTGGTCGAAACGCGAGGTCTTCGACACACCGCTGAAGGTCAGGGTGGCGATGGTCTTGTCGGCGCGATCATCCACACCTTCCAGCTGTACGCGCAGGTCGTCGATGTAGGTCGACTGGAACGCGTCGCCGATTTCGGCACGTTCGCGCTTGAGGAACTCCAGCAGTTGCGGGGTCACGAACTCGGAGATCTTGTCCATTTCGTTGGCGTCCCAATGTTGCTGCAGGGACTGGAAGTGGCTGCGGGCCGCTTCGACGAAACGCTCTTCGTTGAACCACGCCGGTGCGTTGATCACCGGGCGGGCAGCGGCAGGGGCTGCCGAACCACCGAAGATCGAACCCATGGCGGCTGGTTTTTGCTCGAACACTTCACGCTGCATCGGCGCGCCGGCTGGAGCCATGTGCTCCTGCTGCTTGCGGCGACGGGCGGCGATAAAGCGGAAGATCACAAAGGCGATGACTGCCAGGATCAGCATGTCGAAGATCTGCATGCCCTGGAAGCCGCCGCCCATGAACATGGAAGCGAGCAGGCCACCCGCGGCGATGCCGGCCAGAGGGCCCAACCAGCGCGAAGCACCGCCGGCCTTGGCAGCAGCGCCAGCAGCACCGGCTGCGCCTGCAGTAGCGGCAGCACCGCCTGCACCGGCGGAGGGAGCCATTTGGCTGGTCTGGTGAGTCGGCGCCGAGCCCATGCTTTTGCCGCCACCGAAGCGTTTGGCGTTGGCGTCGAGGCTCATCGTCAGGCCGATGCACAACGCCATGGCGATGCTAAGAAAACGTTTCATAAAGGGAATTCCCATTTGTGGATTGCACGCGCGCCATGTTGCACAGGTGTAGTGACAGTGGCTAGCGGCATAATGTTTCGGGCTTTTGCGTAAGACCAAATCCGAAGGGTCTGTAGGACTAGTTACAGTTATTGGCCCGCCCTGGTTAAAAACAAGGGCGGGCCGATAACCTTCATGTAACGCAGTGTTTCCTCAGGCGGGTTTTTTGTGGCCAGGGAGCTGCTCCCTGGCCACAGCAAATGTTCAGACGGCTTCGAGCTTCGCGTAGCCCATCATCAGCCACTTGCTGCCCTCGGCGAAGTTCACCTGCACACGGGCCTGGGCACCAGTGCCTTCGAAGTTGAGGATCACGCCCTCGCCGAAGATCGCATGCTTGACCTGCTGGCCCAGGCTGAACGGGGTTTCCGGGATCTCGGAGCCGGCAAACATGCTGCTGGAATTCTGCTGCTGGCCACCGCCGAACGGGCGGCTGACGCTGTTGGAAAGGCGCACTTCCTGGATCAGCCCCTTCGGCACTTCACGTACGAACCGCGACACCTTGTTGTAGGTTTCGCTGCCGTACAGGCGTCGGGTCTCGGCGTAGGTCATCACCAGGTTCTGCATGGCGCGGGTGATGCCCACGTAGGCCAGGCGGCGTTCTTCCTCAAGGCGGCCGGGCTCTTCCAGGCTCATCTTGTGCGGGAACAAGCCTTCTTCCATGCCCACCAGGAACACATACGGAAATTCCAGGCCCTTGGCACTGTGCAAGGTCATCAGCTGGATGCTGTCTTCATGCTCATCGGCCTGGGTGTCGCCAGCTTCCAGCGAAGCGTGGCCGAGGAACGCGGCGAGCGGGGTCAGCTCTTCGTCTTCCTCGGTGTTTTCGAATGCACGCGCGGCGCTGACCAATTCCTCAAGGTTTTCTACCCGTGCCTGGCCTTTCTCGCCTTTTTCCGCTTCGTGGTAGGCAATCAGCCCCGACTGCTCGATCACGGTCTGGGTCATCAAGTGCAACGGCATTTCTGCGCACTTGGCGGCGAGGTTCTCGATCAACTCGACAAACACACCCAGCGCCCCGGCCGCGCGGCCAGTCAGGCCTTTGTTGGCGATGAGCAAGCGCATGGCTTCCCACATCGACACATCGGCGTGGCGCGCATGGTCGCGAATGGCTTCGACGGTTTTCTCACCGATGCCACGCGCCGGGATATTGATCACCCGCTCCAGCGCCGCATCGTTGCCACGCCCTTCCAGCAAACGCAGGTAGGCCATGGCGTTCTTGATTTCGGCTCGCTCGAAGAAGCGCTGGCCACCATAGATGCGGTACGGGATGCGCTCGCGCAGCAAGGCTTCTTCCAGCACCCGGGATTGGGCGTTGGAACGGTACAGAATCGCGATATCGCTGCGCGCCAGGCCGGTCTTCAGCGCGCTTTCAATGGTTTCCACCACGTAGCGTGCTTCATCGTGCTCGTTGAACGCGGCGTACAGGTTGATCGCCTCGCCTTCGCCGCCGTCGGTCCACAGCTCTTTGCCCATGCGCCCGGTGTTGTTGGCGATCAAGGCGTTGGCGGCCTTGAGGATCCCGGCGGTGGAACGATAGTTCTGCTCCAGGCGGATGGTAATCGCGTCCGGGAAGTCGTCGGAATACTGGTAGATGTTCTCGATTTTCGCGCCACGCCAGCCGTAGATCGACTGGTCGTCATCGCCCACCACCATCAGGCTGTCGCCGCCCTTGGCCAGCAGACGCAACCAGGCGTACTGCACGGCGTTGGTGTCCTGGAACTCGTCCACCAGAATGTGGCGGAAGCGTTTCTGGTAATGGGCCAGCAGGCCTGGGTTGTCGCGCCACAGGTCGAGGGCGCGCAGCAGCAACTCGGAGAAGTCGATGACGCCGGCGCGCGCGCAGGCCGCCTCGTAGGCTTCATAAATGCTGCGCATGGTGGCCAGGAACAAGTCGCCGCTGGCCTGAATGTGCTGCGGGCGCAGGCCTTCGTCTTTCTGGCCGTTGATAAACCATTGCGCCTGGCGCGCCGGCCAGCGTTGCTCATCGAGGCCCAGCTCGCGGATCACCCGCTTGACCAGGCGTTGCTGGTCGTCGCTGTCCAGAATCTGGAAGGTCTGGGCCAGGCCGGCTTCCTGCCAGTGCGCCCGCAACAGGCGGTGCGCGAGGCCGTGGAAGGTGCCCACCCACATGCCGGCCGGGCTGATGCCCATCAGCTGCTCGATGCGGTGGCGCATCTCGGCAGCGGCCTTGTTGGTGAACGTCACCGACAGGATGGAATGCTGGGACGCGTTCTCGACCTGGATCAACCAGGCGATACGGTGCACCAGCACTCGGGTTTTACCGGAGCCAGCACCGGCCAGGACCAACTGACGGCCAACGGGGGCTGCTACAGCCTGGCGTTGGGCATCGTTGAGGGAGTTCAGCAAAAGAGAGAGATCATCGCGCATCGGCGCATTCTATGGCCCTCGGGGTGCTCGGGCAAATGCGAATGCCGGGTGGTCAGTGGAAAATTTCCAGGCTGATGACTGGTCGGTCAACGGTCGCAAGCCCCGTCGTGTCTCGCTCAAGCTGTCTGGCCCCAAGGTTTGCGGTGCTTGCGCGTGCATTTTTTATGACGTGGAGCAGTTTGGCCCAAGCGCTTGCTTGTGTATGCTCCGTCGACGTTTCGGGCTCACCATTATAAGAACACTGCCTATGACCCTCAGCACTGACCTGTTCGGCCCCTCGGCGGCGCCTGCGCAGGTTATCCGCAAACACTACGCAACCGAGATGGCGGTAGAGCGCACGCGCCTGCTGTATCAAGGCTCGTTGCTGCCCACCTTATTAATGTTGGTCAACGGCCTGGTCTGCGCCTGGCTACTGTGGAACCCCAAGCAATACTTGTTGGACAGCATCTGGCTGGTGTGGCTGCTGGCCCTGGTGGCCATGCGCGTGATCCAGGTAGCAGCGTTTGATTCGGCGATGCCCAGCCGCCAGGCCCAACCGATCTGGGGCCGCATGTTCATGCTCGGTTCGGCGGTCAGCGGCCTGACCCTGGCCACCGCCGCCATCGCCCTGGTGCCGGTGGACAGCTTTATGCAACAGGCCTGGGTCTTCGGCTTGATCGGCGCCGCAACCTTGTCGGCCAGCGTGGCCTATGCCGTGAGCTTGCCGGCGTTCCTGTCCTTTGCCTTGCCGTGTCTGGTGCCGTCCATCGCCTACCTGTTCTGGAACGGCACGCCGCAGCAGAAAGGTTGGGGCGTGCTGGGCCTGATCCTGCTGGCGTCCCTGAGCGTGGTGGCGTGGCAGGTCAACCGCCTGACCCAGCGCGGGCTGCTGCGGCGCTTCCAGAACCAGGCGCTGATCGAGCACTTGCAACAGGCGCAGCAGCGCAGCGAGCAACTGAACCAGGACCTGGTGCGCGAAGTCGAGCAGCGCCGGCAGGTCGAGCAGGAATTGCGCGAAGCCCAGATTGGTCTGCAAGACCGCGTGGCGCAACGCAGTCAGGAATTGGACGCCGCCAGCCTGGCCCTGAACAAAAGCGAAGCGCGCCTGGCCATGGCCCTGCAAGCCAGTGAACTGGGCCTGTGGGACTGGAACCTGCAAACCGACGAGGTTCACCACACCCAGCTCAAAGAGCTGTTCGGCTTGGAGCCCGAGTATGTCACGGCCATGCTCAGCCACCTCAAGCCGCGCCTGCATCCCGAAGACTTGCCGCTGCTCAAGCGTGCGCTGGTGGAACACCTAAAGGGGCGCAGCGAGGACTATCTGGTGGAGTACCGTGTGCGCCACGGCGATGGCCATTGGGTCTGGATCGAAGACCGTGGCCGCGCCGTGGAACGCACGCCCAGCGGGCGCGTCACGCGCATGCTCGGCACGCGCCGCGATATCAGCGCCGGCAAGGCTCTGGAAGAACAACAGCGCCTGGCCTCGACTGTATTCGAGGCCGCGAGCGAAGGCATCGTGATTCTGGACCCCGAGTACGTACTGGTCGCCGTTAATCAGGCGTTCAGCCGCGTCACCGGCTTTGACATCGACGACATGATCGGCCGCAACGTCGTGGAGCTGCCCAGCAGCCGCGACGCGCGCCGTCACTTCCCGGTGATCCGCCAGGCATTGCTCAGCCACGGCACCTGGCAGGGCGAGCTGGTGGAAACGCGCAAGAACGGCGAGCTTTACCCGCAGTGGCTGCAGCTGAACGTGGTGCGCGATGTTCGCGGAAAAGTCAGCCATATCGTGGGCTTCTTCGCCGATCTGTCGGCGCGGCGCGAATCCGAAGAGCGCATGCGCTACCTCACCCACTACGACGAATTGACCGGCCTGGCCAACCGCTCGCTGTTCCGCGAGCGCCTGCGCGAAGCCCATCAGCGCGTACGCCAGGGCGGGCGTAGCCTGGCGTTGCTGCACATCAACCTCGACCGGTTCAAGTTGCTCAATGACAGCCTCGGCCATGAAGTGGCCGACCAGTTGTTGCAGAAAATGGCCCGCCGTTTGATCAACGCGTTGCCGGAAGCGGACACCATTGCGCGCTTGTCCGGCGATGAGTTTGCAGTGCTGTTCGATGCCTACGGCAACCTGTCCAGCCTGGCGCGTGTGGCGACTCGGCTACTGGCTAAACTGCGTGTGCCGGTGACGGTGGAAGGGCATGAGCTGGTGGTCAGTGCCTCGATGGGCGTCAGCCTGTTGCCGGATAATGCGCGGGAAATTTCCGCGCTGGTCAGCCAATCGAACATGGCCATGCAGCACGCCAAACACCTGGGCGGCAATAATTTCCAGTTTTACACCGACAGCCTGCAAGCCAGCACCCTTGAGCGTTTGCAGCTGGAAAACCACCTGCGCAAGGCCATCGAAGAGCGCCAGCTCACGGTGTTCTACCAACCGAAACTGTGCCTGGCCAGTGGCAAGCTCAACGCTGCCGAGGCACTGATCCGCTGGGACCACCCGCAATGGGGCATGGTGCCGCCGGGGGACTTTATCGGCCTGGCCGAGGAGACCGGGCTGATCGTGCCGCTGGGCGAATTCGTGTTGCGCGAGGCCTGCCGGCAAGCCTGCGAATGGCAGCGCGAAGGCCTGGCGCCGATCCGCGTGTCGGTGAACCTGTCGGTGCATCAGTTGCGCCAGGGCAAGCTGGTCAGCCTGGTACGCCAGGTGCTCGAAGAAACTGGCCTGGACCCGCAATACCTGGAGCTGGAGTTGACCGAAAGCCAGTTGCTCGACAGCGTTGAGCACATCATTGCGACCTTCCAGCAACTGCGCGATCTGGGCGTGAAGCTGGCCATCGACGACTTTGGCACCGGCTATTCGTCCCTCAGCTACCTCAAGCGCATCCCGGTGGACTACGTAAAGATCGACCAGACCTTCATCCGTGGCCTCGGCCAGGGACGCGAGGATGCGGCCATCACCCGGGCGATTATCGCCATGGCCCACGGGCTGGCGCTCAAGGTAGTGGCCGAAGGTGTGGAAGATCAGCAGCAGCTGGATTTCCTGCGGGTCGAGCGTTGCGACGAGGTACAGGGCTACCTGATCAGCCGGCCGATGGAGGCCGAAGGGCTGGCAGATTTGTTACGGAAAAATGCAGATTTTCCCGCGTGACGCGCCGCCAGCCCCTGTGGCTACAACATGGCTGCCCTTAGATTCAAAGGCGAGCAGGGCGATTTAGTGATGCATCGGACGGGTAAAACGACAATTCTTGTAGTATAACTACAAGCTTGCTACATCCCTGGCACCTGCCAATAACAAGAGTCCTGCCCTTTGAACCTGTTGCAACATATCGCCCAGTCGCGCCACTTGTTACGCAAATCGGAACTCAAGGTTGCCGATCACGTGCTGCTTGACCCTGCGGCCGTGATGCACAGTTCCATGGCCGACCTGGCCCACAGCGTGGGCATCAGCGAGCCGACCATCGTGCGCTTCTGCCGTGCCATCGGTTGCTCGGGGTTCCAGGACTTGAAACTCAAGCTGGCGCAAAGCCTGGCCGCCGGTGCCAGCTTCGGCCAGTTTGCGATCCACGAAGACGACTCCGTCGCCGACTACAGCCTGAAAATCTTCGACACCACGCTGCACACCTTGATGGAAGTGCGCGAGAAGCTTGACCCGGTGGAGCTGCAAAAGGCTGTGACCGCCATGTCCCAGGCCCAGCGTGTGGAGTTCTACGGCTTCGGTGCGTCCGGTGCGGTGGCGGCGGATGCCCAGCACAAATTCTTCCGTTTGCTGCTGACCGCAGCGGCCTACAGCGACCCGCACATGCAGGCGATGTCGGCGGTGACCTTGAAGCCTACCGACGTGGCGATCTGTATTTCGCAGTCGGGCCGTTCCAAAGACCTGCTGATTACCGCCAACCTGGTGCGTGAAAGCGGCGCGTCGTTGATAACCTTGTGCCCGAGCCAGACGCCGTTGGCGGAGCTGTCCACGGTCAACCTGGCGATCGACGTGCACGAAGACACCGAAATCTACACCCCGCTGACCTCGCGTATCGCCCACCTGGTAGTGATCGACGTGTTGGCGATGGGCGTGGCCATGGCGCGCGGGCCGAGCCTGGTCAACCACCTCAAGAGCGTGAAGCGCAGCTTGCGCAGCCTGCGGTTGTCGCCTAAATCTGTCAAAGCCCTGGACGACTAACCTCAGTTCAAACCCCTCCCACATTTTGATCTCCAGTGTTTTTAGAATCTTCACCGAGCTGTCACAGTCGTGTCATCCCCCAAGCCCATCCTGAACTCCCTCGTACTCGCTTTGGGAGACTTGAAATGGCCCGTCCCTACGAAGACAGCAACAGCTCCGTCAAGACCCGTCGTCAGCAGGAAGACCAGCGCCGCATGGCGTTCCGTCGTGCAATCGAAGACCGCTGCGACGAACGCCAACTGCTGCAAAGCATCAGTGACTACCCGGAACTGCACTGGCAGGCACCCGTGGCTGCCCAGCGAAACGCTCAGCCAGCGCGCTGATCTGTAGCCGTTCGCTGCGGATAAAGCCCAGGAACGCATGGGCCACCGGTGACAGGCGCTTGGCCTTGGCCTGCACCAGGCACCAGCTGCGGTACAGCGGCAGTTCTTCCACCGGCAGCTCCTTGAGCCCGCCGGTGGCCAGTTCCATGTTGACCGCATGGCGCGTCAGCAGGGCCACGCCCAGCCCGGCGCACACGCATTCACGCTGCGCCTCGGCCGAGGCCACTTCCACCGTCTGGGTGAAGTGCACGCGTTTCTCCTTGAAGTACTCCTCGCAGGCCAGCCGCGTGCCAGAGCCCGGTTCGCGTAGCAGCAGCGTGTAAGGCTCCAGGTCCTGCAGGCGCAGCGGCCCTTGCAGGCTCAGCGGATGATCCGGCGGCGCTACGGCGACGATCGGGTTGTTGAGGAAGGGCAGGAATTCCAGGCCCATGTCCTGGGGCACCATGGACATGATCACCAAGTCATCGCGGTTGTCCGAAAGCCGGCGAATCACCTGCGCGCGGTTGACCACCGTAAGGTGCAACTGCACCTCCGGGTGCTGGCGCTTGAACGCGGCAAACAGGTGCGGCACGAAATACTTGGCGCTGGATTCAATCGCCAGTTTCAGCTGGCCCTGCAACGAACCCTGCATGTCCGACAGCTGCATATCGAGGTTTTCCAGGCGCCCGAAAATATCCCGGCTGGCCCGTTGCAGGGCTTCGGCGGCCTCGGTCATGTAGAGCTTTTTGCCGACGTAATCGAACAATGGCTGGCCGATCAGCTCTTCCAATTGACGAATCTGTAGGCTAACGGCCGGCTGAGTGAGGGACATTTCCTCGGCTGCACGGCTGTAGGAACGCAAATCACAGACTTCATTGAAAATCTGCAACTGACGCAATGTCATACGCATCAATGACTTACGCATTATCTAATTCCCCGTCCTGGCCGTGATGCGCTGACTATAAGTCTTTACTTATACACAACCCAATAATTATTGATTTTTGTTAATCCTTGCTGGGGCTTAGTGTGTGTCTCGCGACTGTCATGAAACATTTGGTCACGCGCCGACCCGGGTTTAGCGGGTCGAACAACGCAGCAATCGGCTCAAGGGAATTTCCAAGTGATAAAAAAGATCCTGATCGCCAACCGTGGTGAAATTGCCGTACGAATCGTGCGTGCCTGCGCCGAGATGGGCATTCGCTCGGTCGCGGTCTATTCCGACGCCGACCGCCATGCGTTGCACGTCAAACGTGCCGACGAAGCCCACAGCATTGGTGCCGAGCCCCTGGCCGGTTACCTGAACCCGCGCAAGCTGGTGAACCTGGCCGTGGAAACCGGTTGCGATGCACTGCACCCTGGCTACGGCTTTCTGTCGGAAAACGCCGAACTGGCAGACATCTGCGCCGAACGCGGGATCAAGTTCATTGGTCCCTCCGCCGAAGTCATCCGCCGCATGGGCGACAAGACCGAAGCGCGCCGCAGCATGATCAAGGCCGGTGTACCGGTGACGCCCGGCACCGAAGGCAACGTCGCCGACATCGCCGAAGCCCTCACCGAAGGCGACCGCATTGGTTACCCGGTGATGCTCAAGGCCACCTCCGGTGGTGGCGGTCGCGGTATCCGTCGCTGCAACAGCCGTGAAGAACTCGAACAAGCTTTCCCCCGGGTTATCTCCGAAGCCACCAAGGCCTTCGGTTCGGCGGAAGTGTTCCTGGAAAAATGCATCGTCAATCCCAAGCACATCGAAGCGCAGATCCTCGGTGACAGCTTTGGCAACGTGGTGCATCTGTTCGAGCGTGATTGCTCGATCCAGCGCCGTAACCAGAAGCTCATCGAAATTGCCCCCAGCCCCCAGCTGACCCCTGAACAGCGTGCCTACATCGGCGACCTGTCGGTGCGCGCGGCCAAGGCCGTGGGCTACGAGAACGCCGGCACCGTGGAGTTCCTGCTCGCCGAGGGCGAGGTGTACTTCATGGAGATGAACACCCGGGTGCAGGTGGAACACACCATCACCGAAGAAATCACCGGCATCGACATCGTTCGCGAACAGATCCGCATCGCCTCCGGCCTGCCGCTGTCGGTGAAGCAGGAAGACATCCAGCACCGTGGTTTCGCGTTGCAGTTCCGCATCAACGCCGAAGATCCGAAAAACAACTTCCTGCCCAGCTTCGGCAAGATCACCCGTTACTACGCGCCCGGCGGCCCCGGCGTGCGCACCGACACGGCGATCTACACCGGCTACACCATCCCGCCGTTCTACGACTCCATGTGCCTGAAACTGGTGGTGTGGGCGTTGACTTGGGAAGAAGCCATGGACCGCGGCCTGCGTGCCCTGGACGACATGCGCCTGCAAGGCGTGAAGACCACGGCCGCCTACTACCAGGAAATCCTGCGCAACCCGGAATTCCGCAGCGGCCAGTTCAACACCAGCTTCGTGGAAAGCCACCCTGAGCTGACCAACTACTCGATCAAGCGCAAACCCGAAGAGCTGGCCCTGGCCATCGCCGCCGCCATCGCCGCCCACGCAGGCCTGTGAGGAATACAACAATGTCCAAGAAAATCTTTGTCACCGACACCATCCTGCGCGACGCCCACCAATCGTTGCTGGCCACGCGCATGCGCACCGACGACATGCTGCCGATCTGCGACAAGCTCGACCAAGTCGGCTACTGGTCCCTGGAAGTCTGGGGCGGCGCGACCTTCGACGCCTGCGTGCGCTTTTTGAAAGAAGACCCGTGGGAGCGCCTGCGTAAACTGCGTGCGGCACTGCCTAACACGCGCCTGCAAATGCTGCTGCGTGGCCAGAACCTGCTGGGCTACCGCCACTACAGCGACGACGTGGTCAAAGCCTTCGTCGCCAAGGCTGCGGTGAATGGCATCGACGTGTTCCGCATTTTCGACGCCATGAACGACGTGCGTAACCTGCGCGTGGCCATTGAAGCGGTGAAAGCTGCCGGCAAGCACGCCCAGGGCACCATCGCCTACACCACCAGCCCGGTGCACACCGTCGAGGCCTTTGTGGCCCAGGCCAAGCAGCTGGAATCCATGGGTTGTGACTCGATCGCGATCAAGGACATGGCCGGCCTGCTGACCCCGTACGCCACCGGCGAACTGGTCAAGGCGCTGAAGGCCGAGCAAAGCCTGCCGATCTTTATCCATTCGCATGACACCGCCGGTTTGGCCGCGATGTGCCAACTCAAGGCCATTGAAAACGGTGCCGACCATATCGACACCGCCATCTCCAGCTTCGCCTGGGGCACCAGCCACCCGGGCACCGAGTCGATGGTTGCGGCCCTCAAAGGCAGTGAATTCGACACCGGCCTGAGCCTGGAACTGCTGCAGGAAATCGGCCTGTACTTCTACGCCGTGCGTAAGAAATACCACCAGTTTGAGAGCGAATTCACCGCCGTCGACACCCGCGTGCAAGTCAACCAGGTGCCGGGTGGGATGATTTCCAACCTGGCCAACCAGCTCAAGGAGCAGGGCGCACTCAACCGCATGAGCGAAGTGCTGGCCGAAATCCCGCGTGTGCGTGAAGACCTCGGCTTCCCGCCGCTGGTCACCCCGACCTCGCAGATCGTCGGCACCCAGGCGTTCTTCAACGTGCTGGCCGGCGAGCGCTACAAAACCATCACCAACGAAGTGAAGCTCTACCTGCAAGGCGGCTACGGCAAGGCGCCGGGCACCGTGAATGAGAAGTTGCGTCGCCAGGCCATCGGCAGCGAAGAAGTGATCGACGTGCGCCCGGCCGACCTGCTCAAGCCGGAAATGACCAAGCTGCGTGGCGAAATCGGCGCGTTGGCCAAATCCGAAGAAGACGTGCTGACCTACGCCATGTTCCCGGACATCGGGCGCAAGTTTCTCGAAGAACGCGACGCCGGCACCCTGGCCCCTGAAGTGCTGCTGCCGATCCCCGAAGCCGGCGGTGTGGCCCGCGCCGGTGGCGAAGGCGTACCGACCGAGTTCGTCATCGACGTGCACGGTGAAAGCTACCGCGTGGACATCACCGGTGTCGGCGTGAAGGCCGAAGGCAAGCGCCACTTCTACCTGTCCATCGACGGCATGCCGGAAGAAGTGGTGTTCGAACCGCTCAACGAGTTTGTCAGCAGCGGCGGCAGCAAACGCAAGCACGCCACCGAGCCGGGCCATGTGAGCACGGCAATGCCGGGCAACATCGTCGACGTGCTGGTCAAGGAAGGCGACGTGGTCAAGGCCGGCCAGGCCGTGCTGATCACCGAAGCCATGAAGATGGAAACCGAAGTGCAGGCAGCCATTGCCGGCAAGGTGACCGCCGTGCATGTGGCCAAGGGCGACCGGGTCAACCCGGGTGAAATCCTGATTGAAATCGAAGGCTGATATCGCCTTCGACACTACCGTTTAATCCTCGGGGGGGCAGGTGCCCCCCTTTTTTTCGCCTGGGATTTATGGCTGGCCGGGATTAGAAGCGCATCTTCCACTGTGCCATCAGGCCTTGCTCGCTGCTCTGGCTGCCGCTTTACGGGTCAGGTAGCCGTCGATGGGGGCCGCTTGCTTCTCAGGTATTTCGTACCACTGGGCTTCAATGACGTCATCGGGCTTGAATTGATAGGGCATGCGCTCGACATTGCCTTGCGCCTGCACGGTTTGAAGGCTGGAGATGCTGACAGCAAGCGCCATGACAAGGGCAAATCGTTGGTGTGTACAGGGCATGTTTTTCCGACCTCAGATGAATGAGGTCGGGAATTTAGCGAGATGCCGGGGGGATAAATGTCAGGCTGGCGACCACTGTTTTACGGGAGTTGTCTCTAGTACGCGGGGATAGAGAGCGCCTCTGCCCTGTACCTTCGCAGCGCAGGGTATCTGCAGTTTAATGCGTGAATTTTCTTTTTCCGTTTACGTAAATGCATTTTAATGCATTTTAATGCGGTGGGCGTCCCTTGCGGATGCACTATATTGCGCATATGGTATTAAGAACTTGCTTTCGGGTGCATTAAATTGCAAATGAATACCATCTATCAGATGACGCTTCAGGTCTTCATCACGGGCCATTGGCATGATGCTGTGCGCCTGGAGTTTCCTGAGCCGCAGAAGGGGTTCAAAGGCGCTTGCCGTTTCGCTTACAAAAGTGAGTACCTCGTCGAAAACCTCGAGGACATTCAACTGCCTTTTTGCAAGGCGGTGAGCGTTCGGTATCCGCTGGATTGGGAAATCAACTTCCTTCAGGCAGCGCCTGCGTTTTTGCACGATATCGCGCCGGCGGGAGCAGCGAAGCGTTTTCTGATGGCGCGGATCGGCCGGAACAAGCCGGACGATATTGACGCTGATCTTTTTTTGCTGGGGCACAGCACCCCTGCGCCTGTAGGCAACATGCGTATCAAAGAGTCGGTTGAGGCGTTGAGCGACAGGCCCCCCATTGGTTTTCCCCGACAGGAAGTGATTATTCGCGATCACGCCTTTCTGGATTATGCCTACGAGCAAGGTGCGGCAATCGGAGGAGCCAGCGGCGCCGGAGGGGAAGCACCGAAGTTGCTGATGGCGGAAGACGCAAAGGGGCTACTGTACCCGGATGCGATATTGGATGACGCCGACGTCACCCAGCATTGGTTCATCAAATTCGCGCGTAACAAGGCTACGCAGACCGACCAGGACATTCTTAGAAGTGAATTCCACTACTACAAGGCGCTTCAGGCTCTCGGAATAGAAACGGTTGCTTCGCAGGGGCTGGCATTGGAAGAGGCCGCAAAGCCCAGCCTGTGGATGCATCGCTTCGACCGCAGGGTCACTGAACAAGGCGTCGAGCGTTTGGCTGTCGAGTCCATCTACTCTATGGCGAATGTGTTGATTCCTGGCGCTGAAATGTCGCACTTGGAGGTGATCCGGCTTTTGGTGAATCAATGGATCAAGGTGGGTCAGAAGGACCAGGTCGGTGATCTCGTTGCGGAGTATTTACGTCGAGACTTGCTGAATAAAGTGCTGGGTAATTCGGATAACCACGGTCGTAATACCTCGGTTATCCGCGAGTCTGCCTCTCTGCGTCTGGCGCCTATCTATGACTTGGCACCGATGGTCATGGATGCTGAGGGCATTGTTCGAACAACAAGATGGCCTGAGCCATTGGAAGCGGGTGGACAGATAAACTGGCGGGGCGTCTGTGATGCGCTTATCGGGATGATTGATCCTGAAGAGGCTTTTGAGCGCTTACGTAAAGACGCTGAGCATCTGCGCGCTTTGCCGGACATTTTGGTCGACGGCGGCATACCCTTCGTCACCCTGAACCATCGCCACATTCCGCTGGGGAAACTGGACCAGCGTTTACAAGAGTGGGGCCTGAGATGACCACCAGCATGGATACCCGCGCCTTGTTGATCGAGCGCATCGAACAGGGCCTGGCCGACGGCTCACTTGAAATCGGCGATGCGGTACGTCGCCTGCGCACCGAAGTTACCGGGCTGCACCAGAGCCAGTTCGCCAGGATGTGCAAAATCTCTGTGCGCACCCTGGTGCATATCGAACATGGTGAAGGCAACCAGACCCTCAAATCATTGAACGCGGTGTTCAGGCCCTTCGGCTTGAAGATGGGAGTGGTGAAGCTTAACCGCCGCTTCTAGTTCGCTCACCCCCGGCGCACATACCCCTTGCCGTAATGGCGCTCCATCCGCGCCTGGATCAGTTCCAGCCCGAGGGACATCACCCAGTAAATGATCGCAGCGGTGGTGAGCATCTCGATGTAGCGGTAGCTGGAGCGGCCATAGGACTGCGCCAGGAACATCACTTCCCACACGCCCATCACCGAAATCAGGGACGAGTCCTTGAGCATCGAGATGAACTGGTTGGTGGCCGGCGGAATGATCGTGCGCATGGCCTGGGGCAGGGTGACGTGCCAGAAGATTGCACTGTCGCGCATGCCCAACGCCAGTGCGGCTTCCCGTTGGCCGTGGGGGACGCCGAGGATGCCGGCGCGGAAAATTTCGCTCAGGTAGGCGCCGTAGTTCAGCGACAACGCGATGATCCCGGCCACGATGGCGCCTGGCACCAGGCCGAGTTGCGGCAGGCCGAGGTAGATCAGCAGGATCTGGATCAGCAGCGGCGTGCCGCGAAAGAACGAGGCGTAGAAGCTGGCGATGCCAAAGGCTACGGCGCTTTTCGACAAGCGCCCCAGGGCAGTGATAAAGCCCAATATCGACGATGCAACAATCGAGCACAGGCACAGAAATACCGTCAGTGCCGCGCCTTGCAGGAAGCCGTTGGGCGCCAGGTGCAGGCCGACCAGGTTGGGCAGCTTATCGAGGATGATCGAGAACTTCAGGTCAAAGCTCAGGAAAAAACTGGCGAACAGCGCGAACAGCGCCGCCCAGGTCAGGTACAGGCGGGTGCGAAAGCTCAGCAGTGGCCGCGCGGGTTTTGGAAAAGCACTCATTGGCTGATGTCGGCGCCGATCCATTTTTGCGACAGCTTGCTCAAGGTGCCGTCCTGTTTGAGTTGGGCGAAGACCTCACGCACCTTGGCGTCCCACTGCGGGTCGCCTTTTTCGATGGCCACCGAGTTGGGCTCGGAATACAGCGGCTCACCGGCCAGCTTGAAGCGTTTGTCCTGGGTCAGTCGCGGTTGTGCAGTGACCAGGTTGGTGAGGATCGCATCCAGGCGCACGCCGGCGCCCAGGCCGAGGTCCTGGAAGGCCACGTTGTCGGTGTCATACGGGGCGATTTGCACGTCCTCGAACGGGTATTGCAGCTGCGTGTCTTCTGCACCTTCGATCACCAGGTTCTTGTTCAGGTAGCTCTCATAGCTGGAGGCGCTGGTGAGCCCGACTTTCTTGCCGCTGAGGTCCTTGGCGTTGTGGATGCGGTCATCCTTGGCGTTGACCACGATCACAGCGGGCGAGGCGTAATACTCCACCGGGAAATCAAACACCTCGGCGCGGGCTTTGCTCGGGGTCATGGAGCAGATGCAGATGTCGTAGCGGCCGCTCCAGCGGCCAGCGGCAATCACGTCCCAGGATGGGGTTTCCAGGCGCAGCTTGACGCCGAGTTTCTGCGCTACGGCCTTGGCTACGTCTACATCGAAGCCATCGAGTTGGTTCTGGTCGTTCAGAAACGAGAATGGCGGGTAGCTTTCCATCAACACGCCCACCAACTCTTTCTTCTGCTCCACCCGGTCCAGGGTGGCGCCGCCGAAGGCTTGGGTGGAGGCAGCCAGAATCGTCAGGCCCAAGGCCAGCAGGGATTTACGTTTCAAGGAAGGCACCGTTATAAAAAAGAGTTGATATGTACGAAATTGAACGTATTAAATAGTTATAAGAACGACTCTCATAGTGAGTTATTTTCATAAGCTTATGAGTAAAAAGCATATGGGCGCAGCAACTGTAATTCTCGATGGCGGCATGGGCCGTGAACTGCAACGCCGTGGCGCGCCGTTCCGGCAGCCGGAGTGGTCGGCGCTGGCCTTGAGCGAAGCCCCGCAAGCGGTGGAGGCGGTGCACGCGGCTTATATCCAGAGCGGTGCTGACGTCATCACCAGCAACAGCTATGCGGTGGTGCCGTTTCATATCGGCGAAGCGCGGTTTGCCGAAGAAGGGCAGGCGTTGGCAGCGCTGGCCGGCGAATTGGCGCGTCGGGCGGTGGATGCTTCCGGTAAGCCCGTGCGGGTGGCGGGCTCGCTGCCGCCACTGTTTGGTTCGTATCGCCCGGACCTGTTTGAACCGCAGCGCGTGTCTGAACTGCTGACCCCGCTGGTGCAGGGCCTGGCGCCGCATGTCGACCTGTGGCTGGCCGAGACCCAGAGTTCGATCGCCGAGGCGCGGGCGATCCACGCCGGTTTGCCTCAAGATGGCAAACCCTTCTGGCTGTCATTTACCTTGAAGGACGAAGACACCGACGAGGTGCCACGCCTGCGTTCCGGCGAACCGGTGGCGGACGCGGCCGAAGCGGCGGCGCAGTTGGGCGTGCAGGTGTTGCTGTTCAATTGCAGCCAGCCTGAGGTGATCGGGGCGGCTATCGATACCGCTCGCCAGACCTTCGAGCGCCTGGGCGTGACGATCCAGATCGGCGCCTACGCCAACGCTTTCCCGCCGCAACCCAAGGAAGCCACGGCCAACGATGGCCTCGACCCACTGCGCGAAGACCTCGACCCGCCCGGCTACCTGCACTGGGCAGCCGATTGGCAGGCGCGTGGGGCCACCCATCTGGGCGGCTGCTGCGGGATCGGGCCGGAACACATTGCGGTGCTGGCCCAGCATCTGGCGTGACGCTTAACTCGCCTGGCGGCACTGCGCCAGGCCTTTAACCTGACCCGAACCGGCCTGGTTGGCCTCCGACAACCAGGTCTCAAACCCCGCGCCAATCGCCGGCCATTCCCCATCCAGGATCGAGTACCACGCGGTATCGCGGTTCTGCCCCTTGACCACCATGTGCTGGCGGAACACCCCTTCAAAACTGAAGCCCAGGCGCTCGGCCGCGTATTTGGAGCGGGCGTTGCCGTTGTTGCACTTCCATTCCAGGCGGCGGTAGCCCTGGTCGAACGCGTGTTTGGCCAGCAGGTACACGGCCTCGGTGCTTTTCGGCGAGCGCTGCATCGGCGCGCCGAAGGTGACGTGGCCGATTTCGATACGGCCCTGGGCCGGCACGATTGACATCAGGCTGAGGATGCCCTGCACCTGGCCGCTGGCGCGGTCGATCACGCTGAAAAAGTACGGGTCGGTACTGGTAGCGTGGTTGTTCAGCCAGGCATCGAATGCGGTGCGCTCGGGGAATGGGCCGTAGGGCAAGTAGTCCCACAGCTTGGGGTCGGCGCCAGGGCCTTCGAGGGCCTGGAACAGTTGGTCGGCGTGGCGCGCCGGGTCGAGCCTTTCCAGGCGGATAAAGCGCCCTTCGAGCAGTTGCACGGTGGGCGCCGGGGCGCCTTTCCAGTCGGCAAGCGAGGTGGTCATGGTGTTCTCCTTAAAGGCCTTTGCGGAACTGGATAAAGCCTGGGCGTTCGGCGATGCGTTCATACAACTGGATCGCGGTGGCATTGGTTTCGTGGGTCAACCAGTGGACCTTACAGCAGCCGTCGGCCTTGGCGGTGGCGTAGACGAACTCAATCAGCTTGCGGCCGACACCGGTGCCGCGTTGGGACGGATCCACCAACAGGTCCTGCAGGTAGCAGGAATTCTCGATGCTCCAGTTGGAGCGATGGTAGATAAAGTTGACCATGCCCACCGCCTTGCCGTCCTGCCAGGCGAGCGCCGAATGGGTCGGCTCGCCGGCGTCGATCAGGCGCTGCCAGGTGCTTTGGCTCACGGCGTCGGGCAACTCGGTGTTGTAGAACTTCAAGTACGCCTGCCACAGCGGCAACCAGGCGGCGTGGTCGGCGGCGGTGACGGGGCGGATGTCGATCTGGCTCATTCTGAAACTCCTTGGGGAATAAAGCGCGCGAGGTTCTGGTCGCGCACATCCGGGCTGGCAGCCAGGCCTTCGCGCACGCCAGCGATGTCTTCGGCGCTGCGGTTCTGGCTGAGTTTGCGCTTGCCGATCAGGCGCTCGATCGGCAGCGCAAAGCCGACGATGGCCTTGAGCATGCCGTCGATGTAATCGGCCGGGGCGTCGCTGACTTTCCACGATTGCGCGCGGCCGCCTTCGTGGCGGTCGGTGAGGGCGCCCACCAGCGTGAGCAGGCGCTCGGCGTCGGTGAATACCTGTGGCAGGCCGTAGGCGTGCACCGCCAGGTAGTTCCAGGTTGGCACCACTTTGCCGTGCTCGGCCTTGGCCGGGTAGAACGCCGGGCTGATGTAGGCCTCGGCGCCGGCAAAGATCACCAGCGCTTCGGCGCCGTTTTGCAGGTCGTGCCATTGGCGATTGGCCTTGGCCAAGTGGCCGTAGAGGGTGCCATTGGGGCCTTCATCGGGGTTGAGCAGCAACGGCAAATGGCTGGCCACCAGGCCTTGCTCGCCGAAGGTCACCAACTGCGCGAGGCGCGTGTGGTGCATCAGTTGCTGCAGTTCGGGCAGATCGTCGAGAGCAAAGGCGCGGGGTGTGTACATGAAGATTTTCCTTGGCGAATGCCTGCATCCTAGGCAGGCTAATGGTTCGTTGTAAGAGCCATCTAATGCCAATTTGATAGGTCCAATCCGATGCCGCCGATCGAGCCACCGCTGTCGTTCAACCCCGCCGGCATCGAGTTGGACCGCCGCCACGGCCTCACGCGCCAGCTGTACCAGGCCTTGCGCCAACGGGTGCTGGACGGGCGGCTGGTCAGCGGCACCAGGCTGCCCGCCAGCCGCGACCTGGCGGCGGCACTGTCGATCTCGCGTAACAGCGTGGTGCGCGCCTACGACCAGCTGTATGCCGAAGGCTTTATCGAAGGGCGGGTCGGCGACGGCACCTATGTGGCGCAGTTGCCACAACCCCCAGGGACTGCAAAAAAACTATCCACAAAAGTATCCACAGGGTTTTCAACAGGCTTATCCCCAGGGTTATCCACAGATTGGCTGGATTTGCCGGTGATTCCCTCCAGTCAAGTTATCCACAGCGCGGCGTTGGGGCGCGTGGAAAACAACCATTTGCCACTGCCGCCGACGGGGCCGCCACGGGCTTTTCGGGTGGGGGTGCCGGCCTTCGATCTGTTCCCGTTTGACGTTTGGGCCAAGCTGAACGCGGCTTTCTGGCGCAAGCCGGACCTGCAGCAGCTGTGTTACGGCGACCCGGTGGGGGATGCGCGTTTGCGCGGCCTGATCGCCGCGTATCTACGCAGCTCACGCGGCCTGCAATGCAGCGCTGAGCAAATAGTGATCACCAGTGGCGCGCAGCAGGCCATCAGCCTTTGTGCACAGTTGCTGGTGACGCCCGGCGACGGCGTGGCGATTGAAAACCCGGGGTACCGCGCCGCAGGTCATGCCTTCGCAATTGCCGGGGCAAAACTGCACGGGGTGGCGGTGGACAGCGAAGGCATCGATTGCGCGGCGCTGAACGCCATCGAGGATTGCCGCCTGGCCTATGTCACGCCGTCTCATCAGTACCCGTTGGGCGTAGTGATGAGTCTGGCGCGGCGCCTTGAGTTGCTGGCCTGGGCCGAGCGCACGGGTGGCTGGATCATCGAGGACGACTACGACGGCGAATACCGTTACAGCGGCGCACCCTTGGCGCCACTGGCGGCGTTGGACCGCAGCGGGCGGGTGCTCTACGTCGGTACCTTCGGCAAGGTCGCGTTCCCGGCATTGCGCCTGGGGTATCTGGTGTTGCCCGCCGAGATGGTGCAGGCCTTTGCCCGACGCCGCGCGGTGGATGTGCGCCATTCCGAGGTCAGCACCCAGGCGGTAATGGCTGAGTTCATGGCCGCCGGGCATTTCCAGCGGCATGTACGTCGCATGCGGCGCGCCGCCTTGAGCCGGCGCAATGTGCTATTGGCCGAATGGCCCCAGGCGATCCCCGGCGTTGGCCCGTTGCCAGCCGTGGCGGCGGGGCTGCATTTGACCGTGCCGGTCGATAGCCTGGCGCGCGAACGTGAGCTGATCGAGCAGGCCACCTCCGTCGGGGTGGAAATCAATGGGTTGAGCAGCTATTCGCTGCCCAATTCCAGTGGCTCGGCGCAGCCACTTACCGGCCTGGTGCTGGGGTTTGCGGCGGTGCCGGAGGCGCAGATCAGCCTTGCCTTGGAGTACTTGGGCCAGGTTTGGGGCTAGCCGTACCGCTGGTGCCGGGGGTGGGTGTTGGGGCTGGGCTCAAAAACAGCGACCGGGCCAATTGCGGGCCGATCTTGCTGCGATAGATTTCCCGGGCCTGTTCGGGCGTCGCGGCCCGCTCGTCGAAGGCCCCACCGAGGCGGCGTTGGGCCAGGGTTTTCAGGTGGGCCGTGGTGTACCGTTCATCCTGCGTGTCCAGGGCTTCATAGTGAAAATGGGCATACCACAGTGGCTGTCTGGTTTTTTTGTCGCGGATTTCATACTCCTGCATGAAGCCCTTTTTGGCCCTGAGCTTTTGGCGCTTGCCCACCGGCTCAATGCTGATTTCACCCTCCCTGGACAGTATTTCGAGGTGGGCCGCGGTTGGCGGGCGTGCCTTGAGCATCTCGATATTGACGCGCCGTGCTTCGCTGTAGAGCCTTTTTACCTCTTCGTTGAGGCGCTGGGTCACGGTCACGGCGGCGGTGTTGTCGGTCTCGTTACTGGCGTTGGAAGCGCTATCGATTGTCTGGCTGGCCTGTTCCAGCTTTTGCGCCTGGCGTTGGTATTTCTCCACAACTTCTACCGGCAAGCGTTGGGTGTCGCTAGCAAGCAGTTGGGTGCGCTGGATAAAACCTTCGGCATCGTTAAGCAAGGCGCGGCCGCGTTTGAGGCTGTTGGCCAGGCTCAAGGTGGGCGTGCGGCTGGTCTTGGGCTGGGCGGGTTGACGTTGAACCCAGACATCCGGGTGTTTTTCGTGGAAGGTCGCAATGACTTGGCCGGTCATGGGCGCCTTGACGTCGTACAGGTCCGGTTCGTGTTCGCGCGGCTCACCGACCATGAAGCCCTTGCGGGTCTTGATGATTTTTCGTTTGGGCGGCGGCGGCGCGGTCGACGGGCCAGGCTTGGGCTCCAGGGCTTTTTGCTCACGCAGGGCGCTTTGCAACTGCTTCGCGACCCGTTGGGCGAATTCTTCGATGTGTTTGCGGGCCTGTTCCACGGACTCTTGCAGTATGCCCGCCGGGTGTTCGCTTGAAAGGTCCAGCAGGTCCTGGTTGACCACGGCGAACTGGTCGACCAGGTCGTCCAGCACCTCGATATGTTGGGCAAGATGGGATTCCGGCAGCGCGTCAGCCAGCAAGCACGCGCTTTGAATGGCGATGTCGGCCGAATCGATGATGTCGTTGACGCGGGTGCGCGCATCGGCCACGGCGGCCGACGCGTTTTCCCGTACGCACGCATAACGCGACCTGGAGACCCGAAAGGCCTTTAGGTCGTCGAGGTCAAACTTCGGCAGCTTGGTACGAGTGCGCAGTTCCAGGGTCGCGCCCTCGGCGCCCAAGCCCTTGAGTTCCTTGAACCGCGAATGGATGTAGTCATAGAGATTGATCATGCTCTGGGTTGCGTTGGCCAGGCGCTGTTGCTCGGCGCGGGTCATGACGTCGCGGGTGGCTGGATTTTTTGCCGCTAGCAGGTCGGCACGGAAGGTGACTATCTGCTCGCCGATCCCCGCCTCTGCGATCAGCAGCTGCTGTTCCACGTACCTGAGCATGCAGCGGGTGTAGTCCGGCACACTGTCGAGAATGTTCAATGCTTTGAGCCGGGAAATCTGGGTGTCGTAGTCGGTGCGGCGTAAGTCCAGGGCCTCAAGGTAGGTGGCGAGTGCCGCCGGTGCCATTTCCGGTGGCGCGGCCCGGCTGGCGGCACGTGCGGCCTCCAGCACCGCGTGTTGTTCCGGCCTCGCGTGGTCGAAGGCGTCCATCTGCACGCGCAGTTCCTTGATGGTGGCGGGTTTGAGGCTGCGGTTTTTTTTCAATCGGCTGCGCAGCCCCGCGCCGCGCAGGCGCAAGCGCGTATCGATGAACCACTGGCCTGCGCGGTTGTTGATCAGCAAGGGGCCGAGGCGGGTGGGTTGCTGGGTGTCGGCGATCATCACCGCGTCATTTTCATCCACCACCACCTGGAACCAGCGCTCGCCCACTGGGGCATACCAGTGAGTGTCCAGGGGGTACAGATGCTGGTACGCGTCGGGCGCGGTCTGTTGCGCGCCGAGGTTTTCGGGCCTGGGCACGGCGAAGCTGTCGAGGGTAGTCTTCAGGCTCAAGGTCTTGCGGGCCAAGGCCCCCAGGGTATGCAGGGACGACTCGTGGCCCGCAGGCAATTGCGCGGTTTCGATATTTGGCAGTTGGCTGATTGGCGCTTTTTTCGGTGTGGGGGCGAGCGCTTCCAGGTCCGCGGCTATGGCCTCTGTGCTGCGGCCAGCGGGCGCATTGCGGGTGGCCAGGTGCAGCGCGAGGGCCATGCCGAGGTTGAGGAAAATATCGGTGAGGGCGGACCATTTGGCGTCACTGTCGCCCGTTTCGCTGGCGTCGACCACTTGCTGCACATCCTCGATCAGTTGATTGATCCAGGCCGCCGCGCCCACGGTCTTGCCCAGGAACGGCAGGGCTGCGTTGAAGATCAGCCAGCCGGCGTGCTTGAAACTCTCCCAACGCGCCTCGGCATTGGACACCGATTGTTTATCCGCCAGCTCCACCAGCGCCTCGGCATTGGACTTGAACAGCGACGCCAGCGCGTCTTCATGCAGTATCTCGTTGCCGATTATCACTTGGCCGCTCATGGTCAGGGCGGTCAAGGGTTCGACCAG
Source organism: Pseudomonas sp. AC463 (assembly GCF_979253585.1). Classification (NCBI taxonomy): domain Bacteria; kingdom Pseudomonadati; phylum Pseudomonadota; class Gammaproteobacteria; order Pseudomonadales; family Pseudomonadaceae; genus Pseudomonas; species Pseudomonas sp. AC463. Next base: position 99,561 of record NZ_CEEDDZ010000006.1, read on the forward strand.
CAGCTTGGACAGAACCCAGGGTGAGGTCAGCGAACCGGGAAACACGAACTGCGCGTATTCAAACCGCACGCTGTCGGGCAGCCAGGCCAGCACCGACTGGCGCACCGACGTGGTCTGCTTGATGGCGTAAATCAGGTTGTTCGGCGAGGCAAACTGCAGCAACGGTTTATCGAACAGTGGGCGGTACAACAGGCACGGGCCGCTGGTGGTGTCCTGGGGGCCGATGACGAACATGTTGCCGACCCGGTCGGCAGCCTGGCTCAGGCGCCGCGTGGGAACAAACGCCAGGGGGCGGATGACGATGGGCTGGCCGTCCACGCGCCGTTGGTTGGGGTCGGTTTCCATCGCCGCGCAGATGTAGCGATAGCCTTGCTCGTCGACGCCGTATTGATTGCGCATCTTGCACTGCAAGGCCAACAGCGGCAGCTGCTGGCGCAGTTGGTCGACATAAAGGGTTTGCCGGCTCAGGGACTGGGCAGGGTCGGCGAGCAGGGTGTCCTTGATCAGCTTGGGGTATTGCTCGCCGATGTTGACCTCGCTGATCAACGCCAGCAGGTAGTCCACGGTCATCCAGCTCGGCAGGTCGCGGCCGTTCTGGTAGTGCGCGCGCTTGTTGCCCAATGGCAGGGCGATGAGGTTTTCGAGGGCCAACTGGGCCAGGCTGAACGTGGCGGTATCGACCAGGCCGGGTGCGGTAAATAGCCCCCAGACCACTTGGCTGGTGACCGTAATGTGCACATGGGCCAGTTTGAGCGTCAGTTGCTGCTCAAGCTGGGTGGTGTCGCCCAGGCCCAGGCTTTGCTTTTGCTCGGTCGTAAGGTTCGCGGCCATGGCGTTGGCGATGGCTTGCAGCGTGTACTCGCCAATCGGCGCAATACCTTCCTGGAAGGTTTTATGGTTGTTGGTGCTGTTCAGGGCGGCGAGGTCGAGCATGCGCCGGCTATAGCTGGACAGGTCGGCGGCGGCCGCGTCCCGCAGCCAGTCGGGCAGTGCGTCACCGATCTTTTCCAGCTTGACCCGGTCGGCTGTCGACAGTTGGCCAAACTCGGGTCGTTGGTGCTCGGTCGCGCCATTGACCGGTTGCGTGAGCGCGTTGAGTTCGCCAAGGGCTTCGATTTGCAGGCCGATCAAGATGCAGGCCTGGTGTTCGAAGAAATTCCCCTCAGGCTCATACAATCGCCATTGCAGCGGATCGTCCGTCAGGAGGGCAGTGTGCATGATCAGTGTTCGACCGAGGGTTTCCAGGTCGTCGAATTGCTCATAGCCGGTCGCAATCGAGTACGTCAGGATCATCGTGCGTTGCTCGTGGGTGCCGATCAGGATCGCGAGCGAGGCCAGGCTGACGTGTTCGGTGTGGCTGGCGATGGTGATATCGACGTCCATCAAGTAGGTACGGGTAGCGTACTTGTCGTTGGGCAGGCGCGTGGCGTAATCGGGGAACACGAACACGTTCCTGGCCATGGCCCGCTCGTCCTCGTCCCAATTCACCGAGCTGGGGAGATCCCAGGCCTTTTGCAGGTTGCTCGCCAAGGCTTGCCAGCGTGTGCCGCGAGGGCCGGCGGTGGCGTTCCAGAAGGCCAGTTGCTGTTCCTGGTACGCGGTGAACAGCACCGGCGCCAGCTCATTGATCAACCGGCCGATGGCGTCGATGCGTACCGGCAGGTGCAGGTCCGGGCCGCTGGTGTGCCGGTAGGTCAGGTAGTGTTCGCCGTCGATATAGACCACCGGCTTTTCGGACACCGCCTGCCAGGCCAGCGCCCCGGTGAGCGATTCACTGGAGGGCTCGCCGGGCACGAGTTCATTGTTGTCGACGATCAGCCAATGGGGCGAGACCACAATGGCCTGGTCCGGGTCGATGTCTTGCTCGGGGTACAGCTCTTTCAACGCGGGGCGCAAGGTATTGGCCGCTACCTCGCGTATCGACGGGCCGGTGGTGAGTTGGGTGAGCAGCAGGCTGGTGTTGGCGGTAACGGTTGGGGCCTGAGCCATGGAGCGATTCCTTGCTGACAAAAAGGCGGTGGGAGCGCCAGAAAGTAGCGAGGTGTAAAGCGGGTGGGGCGGTAGTTAACTGTTCAATGGCGAGGCCTTTGTGGCGAGCGGGCTCGCCACAGGAGATTTTGCACGGCGCGGGTCAGGTGCCGGATTTGATCTTGGTCCAGGCGCGGGTCCTGGCGCGCTCTGCATCACGGCCCAGGGGTTTCAAGGTGTAGAGCGTGCTCATGGCCGCCTCGGTCGGGTACAGATTGGGGTTGTTGCGGATCGCCGGGTCGACCAGGCTGGTCGCATCCTTGTTGGGGTTGGGATAGCCGACAAAGTCGCTGATCGGCGCGATCACCCCGGGCTGCAGCAGGTAGTTGATGAAGGTGTACGCGTCCCCGGGGTTTTTCGCGCCCTTGGGAATGGCGAGCATGTCGAACCAGATCGGCGCGCCTTCCTTGGGCAAGCGCATGTCCACGGTCACGCCGTTCTTGGCTTCCTTGGCACGGTTGGCGGCCTGGGAGAAGCTGCCGGAATAGCCGACGGCCACGCAGATGTCGCCGTTGGCAATGTCCGCCATGTACTTGGACGAATGGAAGTAGGTGATGTAGGGGCGAATCTTCATCAGCAGCGCTTCGGCTTTTACGTAGTCCTTGGGGTTGCTGCTGTTGGGGTCCAGGCCCAGGTGCTGCAGGGCCAGCGGCAGAATTTCCGACGGCGAATCAAGCAGGGCAACGCCGCATTGCTTGAGCTTGCTGATGTTCTCTTCCTTGAAGATCAGGTCCCAGCTGTCCACCGGGGCATCGGCGCCGAGTGCGGCCTTGACCTTGTCCGGGTTGAAGCCGATCAGGATGGTGCCGTACATGTACGGCACGGCGAATTTGTTGCCGGGGTCGTTGGCCTCGATCAGCTTCATCAGCTTGGGGTCGAGGTGGTTCCAGTTCGGCAACTGGCTGCGGTCCAGGGGCTGGAACACGCCGGCTTCGATCTGCTTGGCGAGGAACACGTTGGACGGCACCACCACGTCATAGCCGGAGTTGCCGGTGAGCAGCTTGGCTTCCAGCGCCTCGTTGGTGTCGAAGATGTCATAGACCAGCTTGACCTTGGGGTTCTGCGCCTTGAAATCCTCCAGCGCCTTGGGGGTGATGTAGTCGAACCAGTTATAGACCCGCAGGGTTTTTTCCTCGGCCTGCGCGGCGGCGCTTAACACGGCGGCGCAGAGCGCCAGAGACGTGAGCATCTTCATTGGGCTGCTTCCTCGAAACCTTCAAGAACGTTGACGGCATTGATGCCGATTTCTTCCACCGCGTAACCGCCTTCCATCACAAACAGCGTCGGCTTGCCGAGCCGCGCGATGCGCGCGCCCATGGCCAGGTAGTCCGGGCTGTCGAGCTTGAACTGTGAGATCGGGTCGTCCTTGAACGTGTCGACGCCCAGGGAGACCACGATGACCTGCGCGCCGTAGCGCTCGATCTCGGCGCAAGCCTGCTCCAGCGCGGCGCTCCAGGTGTCCCAGCCGGCACCGGCGGGCAGCGGGTAGTTGAAGTTGAAGCCCTCGCCGGGCCCTTCGCCCAACTCATCGGCATAACCGAGGAAGAACGGAAACTCGGCTTCCGGGTGGCCGTGGATCGAGGTGAACAGCACGTCGCTGCGTTCGTAGAAAATCGACTGGGTGCCGTTGCCGTGGTGGTAGTCGACGTCGAGGATCGCGACCTTTTTGTGGCCTTGATCGAGAAACGCCTGGGCGGCAATCGCTGCGTTGTTGAGGTAGCAATAGCCGCCCATCAAATCGCCGGCGGCGTGATGGCCCGGCGGACGACATAGGGCGAAGGCACTGCGGGCGCCTTGCTGGATCGCCTGTTGCGCGGTGAGGGCGACCTGGGCCGCACTGTAAGCGGCTTGCCAGGTGCCGGCGGTGATCGGTGCGCCGCCGTCAAAGCTGTAATAGCCGAGTTGGCCGTGCAGGCTGGTGGGCAACACGCGGCGCAGGGTGCGGGCGGGCCAGGTGTAGGGCAGCAGGTCGCCGTCCTGGTTGAACTCGGTCCAGCGCGCCCACGCGCCTTTGAAGAAGTCGAGGTAGTCGCTGCTGTGGATGCGTTGCAGCGGCGCCAGGCCAAAGTCTTCGGGCGCCTGCACCGGGCCCAGTTCGCGGTCCTTGACCCGTTGCAGCACATGGTCGGCGCGCGAGGGCATTTCGAAGCAGGGCATCAGTTGCCCGTCCATCAATTCGCAGCGGCCGTGGTGCAGGTGGTGATCGTCCGAGTAGATCGTCAGCATTTTGTTGTTCTCCGCAGGCTGTGTCGGTGCATGCAGTCTTGCGGTGGGCGAGGTTTATGAGAACGGCAGGAGCGGCCAAAAGGGGATATATATGGCCAAAGTGTCTGTCCGAAATTCGCCCCTCAATGGGGCGTCACGCGCGAAATTGGCTCGGCGCCACGCCGCTCCAGCGCACGAACGCATGCCGAAAGCTCGCGGTTTCGCTGAACCCCAGCGCTTCGGCAATCCGGTAGATCGGCCACGCATCCTCGCCCAGCAGCTGCTTGGCCCGCTCGAAGCGTAGCTCGTCGAGCAGTTCCTGGTAGCTGCACCCCTGGTCGTGCAAGTGTCGGCGCAGGGTGCGCGCCGAGCAGTTCAGCTGTTGCGCCAGCCCTTCAAGGCCCGGCGCTGCCTGCAACTGGCTGGCAAGCAACTGGCGGATGCGCCCCAGCCAGGCCTGGCGCCCAGTGAACTCGAGGTTCTGTTTGCGGCAGCGCTCGGCCATGGCCTGGTGGGTAATCGCGTCGGCCAGCGGCAGCGGTTGGTCGAGCCAGCGTTTGTCGAAGGCGAAGGCGTTCGCGGTGGCTTGAAACTGCAGCGGGCAGTCGAAGCGTTCACGGTAGTGCGCCTGATAGTCCGGCGCGTCGTATTCAAAGCGCGCGCCGAGCAATGGCAGCGGGTGGCCGAGCAGGTCGTCGCAGATGACTTTCAGCGATACCAGGCAGAACTCGACGTTGAAGGTTTCCAGGCTCGGGTTCTCGCGGTAATCGCTGGCGCAGAACCAGATGCGCTCGCCATCCTCGACCAGGCTCAGCTCGAAAAGTGTTCCCAACAGCGCCGGATAACGCAGCGCCAGGCGCAAAGCGTCACCGAAGGTGGCACTGGTGAGCAGGGCATAACCGAGCATGCCGTAGGACGAAACATGCATGCGCCGGCCCAGTTCCAGGCCGATATCGCGCTGCAACGCCACGGCGTTGGCGCACACGCGCATTTCCTGGTTGGTGGTGATGCGCGTGTCGGCACGGCTCAGATCCGCCGCGCAGATGCCGCTGCCTTCGAGCAGGGTTTCGCCAGGCAGGCCCTGGTCCTTGAAGGCGCCGAGCACCAGCGACACGGCATTGAGGGTGGTGAGGTGGGAATGCAGCATGGGAACTTCCAGCCAGGGGATGGCTGGAAGGGGAGCAAGTTACATGCCGGTCAGCTCAGCTCGCCGCACAGGTCGAGTTCGACCAGGCGCCGCACTTCGGCGTTGGCAAGGTCCGCGCCGAGCAGCGCGTTGAGCTTGCCGAACGCTGCCTCACGGGTCATCCCGCCGCCCGACAACACGCCCACGCCACGCAAACGACTGCCGGCTTCGTACACGTCCAGCTCCACGCCGCCTTCATGACATTGGGTGATCGCGACCACGACCACGCCCTTGTCCCGGGCGCGCTGCAGGCTGGCCAGGAACGCCGGGTTGTCGCTTGGCCCGGTGCCGCTGCCGAAGCATTCGAGCACCAGCGCCTGGATGCCGCTGTCGACCAGCGCGTCCAGCTGCACGGCGGCAATGCCTGGTACCAGCGGGAGCACGCCGACGTTGGCCAAGGCCTTGTCGTGACGGTAATCCAGCGCGTCCGGGACGTTGCTGGCTTTGGCCACGCCGCCGTTGCGTTGCAGCGCGGCAAACGGGTGGCGACCAAAGCTGCGGATTTTCGCGCAACGGGTCGGCGCCATCAGCGCGCCGTGGAAGTACAGCTGCACCCCCGGCGCCTGGCCTGCGCCCAATGCCGCGAGGGCACCACTGACGTTTTCCCAGGCGTCGCTGTCGGGCACGCCGGCCGGCAGCATCGAACCGGTAAACAGCACCGGCGCGGGCAGGCCGAGCAGTTGGAAGCTCATGGCCGCCGCACTGTAGGCCAGGGTGTCGGTGCCGTGCAGGATCAGCACGGCGTCGCAGCCCTCGTCCACGGCCTCAATGACCGCGACACGCAGGCGCTGCCAGTAGGCGGGGGTCATGTTGGCGCTGTCGATCAGCGGCGCCATTTCACGAAAGCGCCAGGCCGGCACTGCGGCGTTGGCGAGCTGTTCGCGCATGCGCGCTTCGAAACCCGACGCAGGCGCCAGGCCGTTGGCGCTGGCCTGCATGCCGATGGTGCCGCCGGTGTAGAGCACCATCACGTTGTTAGCTGGTTGCATAAAAACTCCTGAACGAAAAACGCCGCCGGGCCCAGAGCATGCCCAAGGCCGGGCGGCGTGTCATCTATCTAGGTTTAGCGTTGCGCTTGAGCGCCCAGTTCAGCCGAGGCTTGAGCCGCCGGCTCAGGCTTCACCGGGTTGGCCGGCCAGGCCTTGCGGTCCAGGTCCAGGTCGGGGAACTGGCTGGAATCGAACACCGGGGTCTTGATGCCTGCCGCGCGCTGGTTGTCGTAGTCGTTCAGGATGCGCATGGCGATCTTGAACAGGAACGCCAGGGCGAACAGGTTGACGAAGGCCAGCATGGTCATGGTGATGTCGGCGAAGGCGAACACGGTGCTGAGGTTCTCGATGGAGCCCCAGAAAATCAGCGCCAGCACCAGGGCGCGATAGCCCATCAGCACCTTGCGGTTGTTGCCCACCAGGAAGCGCAGGTTGCTCTCGCCGAGGTAGTAGTTGTACATGATCGAGGTGAACACGAACAACGCCAGGGCCACCGAGATGAACATCCGGCCCCAGTCGCCGACCACTGCCGCCAGGGAGTTCTGGGTCAGGGCAATGCCGTCGCCTTCAAAGCCCGGGGTGTAGAAACCGGAAAGCAGGATCAGCAAGGCGGTGCAGGTGCAGATCACGAAGGTGTCGAGGAACACGCTGAACGCCTGGACCACGCCCTGAGCGATCGGGTGTTCCACCGAGGCCACAGCGGCCACGTTAGGCGCACTGCCCAGACCGGCTTCGTTGGCGAACACGCCGCGCTTCACACCCATGATGATCGCGCTGCCCACCAGGCCACCGAAGGCTTGGTCGAGGCCGAACGCGCTCTTGACGATGGTCGCGAGCATGGCCGGCACGTGGTCGAATTGCAGCACGATCACGTAGAGGGTCACGGCGATGTACACCAGGGTCTTGACCGGTACCAGCAGGTCGGCGATCGAGGCGATGCGCTTGATCCCGCCGATGAATACCAGGCCCAGCAATGCCGCCAGGGCCAGGCCGGTGTAAGTGGTGTCGAGGCCAAAGGCGTTGTTCAGCGAGTGGGTCACGGCGTGGGCTTGCAGGCCGTTGAAGGCAAAGCCGAAGGTCACGAGCAGCAGGAACGCCATGACCATACCCAGCCAGCGCTTGTGCAAGCCGTGCTGGATGTAATAGGCCGGGCCGCCACGGTAGGTGCCTTCGACGTCAGTGCGCTTGTACAGCTGGCCGAGCGAGCACTCGATAAAGCTCGACGACATGCCCACCAGCGCGGTGACCCACATCCAGAACACGGCGCCCGGGCCACCCAGGGTCACGGCAATGCCGACCCCGGCGATGTTACCGGCGCCGACACGGCCGGCCAGGCTGAGCATCAGCGCCTGGAACGAGCTGAGTTGGCCGGAGCTGCTCTTCAGGCTGTCTTTGAACACCGAGAACATGTGGAAAAAGTGGCGCAACTGGACGAAACGCGAGCGGATCGTGAAATAACCGCCGAGCCCGACAATGAGCACGATCAATACTTTCCCTGAGAGGAAGTCGTTGATGACTTCGAGCATGGAGTGTTCCTCGCTGATTTTTCTAATGGCAAACGCAGGACGGTCCGACGCATCGTCTCGCACCAGGCAGTGCACGACGCTTCGACCCCAATCCTTTTGCGGGTGTTGTTATTCATGCGGTTTCGCGCTGTCCAGGACCTCGTTACCGACGATCTCTGACGCGAAGAGGGGCGGCACTATACCTAGGCGAACGTGATCCGTCTGCCTGGGCTGATTAAAGGTTTCAGCCACACTGTTTCAGGCGATGAGGGTTTGCAGGGCGATATTGGATTTTTTATGGGCGTCATTTCACAACCTTGAGGCAAAAAAAAGGGCCTGAAGAACGAGCCTTCAGGCCCTCAAAAGGTGAGAGGTGTCTAGTCCCTCAACCTGGTGAGCGGTGCAACAAACGCTTAGGCCTTCAACGGGACCAAGCGTGGAGCGATCATGTTTTCGGGGCGCAGGATGTCGTCGAGCATGGCGTCGTCGAGCAAGCCTTCTTCGCGCACCAGTTCCAGCACGCCACGGCCGCTTTCAAGGGCGATACGCGCGATGCGGGTGGCGTTTTCATAGCCGATGTACGGGTTCAGCGCGGTGACCAGGCCGATGGAGTGCTCCACCAGTTCGCGGCAGCGCGCTTCGTTGGCGGTGATGCCGACGATGCAGTGTTCGCGCAGCATGTCCATGGCGCGTTGCAGCAGGCGGATCGAGTCGAAGATCTTGAAAGCGATCAGCGGCTCCATCACGTTCAGTTGCAGCTGGCCGCCTTCGGCCGCCATGGTCAGGGCCAGGTCGTTGCCGATGACTTGGAACGCCACCTGGTTCACGGCTTCCGGGATCACCGGGTTGACCTTGCCGGGCATGATCGAGCTGCCTGGCTGGCGCGCCGGCAGGTTGATCTCGTTGATGCCGGTGCGCGGGCCGCTGGACAGCAGGCGCAGGTCGTTGCAGATCTTCGACAGCTTCACCGCCGTACGCTTGAGCATGCCGGAGAACAGCACGAAGGCGCCCATGTCGGAGGTGGCTTCGATCAGGTCGGCCGCCGGTACCAGCGGCTGGCCGCTGATCAGCGCCAGGCGTTGTACGGCCAGGGCCTGGTAACGCGGGTCGGCGTTGATGCCGGTGCCGATGGCGGTGCCGCCCAGGTTCACTTCGGTCAGCAGCTCTGGCGCCATGGTTTTCAGGCGGGCCAGGTCTTCGCCGAGGGTGGTGGCGAAGGCGCGGAATTCCTGGCCGAGGGTCATCGGCACGGCGTCTTGCAATTGGGTGCGGCCCATTTTCAGCACATGGCCGAACTCGACACCTTTGGCGGCGAAGGCCTGGATCAAGCTGTCGAGGCTGGCCAGCAGCGCGTCATGGCCCAGCAGCAGACCCAGGCGGATCGCGGTCGGGTAGGCGTCGTTGGTCGACTGCGCCATGTTCACGTCGTTGTTGGGGTGCAGGTATTGGTATTCGCCCTTCTGGTGACCCATGGCCTCCAGCGCGATGTTGGCGATGACTTCGTTGGCATTCATGTTTGTTGAAGTGCCAGCGCCGCCTTGAATCATGTCCACCACGAATTCTTCGTGGAAATCGCCGCGGATCAGGCGGGCACAGGCTTCGCTGATGGCAGCGTGCTTGGCTTCGCTGAGCTGGCCCAACTCGCGGTTGGCGTCAGCCGCCGCTTGCTTGACCATCGCCAGACCGACCACCAATTTCGGGTAATGCGAAATCGGAACGCCCGAGAGGCGGAAGTTGTTCACCGCTCGCAGGGTCTGGATGCCGTAATACGCTTGGGCAGGTACGTCGAGTACGCCAAGCAGGTCTTTTTCGGTACGGAATGATGCAGCGGAGGACATGACGGAAATCATCTCGATATGGACCCGGAACAGGCCGGAACGCTGCGAATGCTAGGCTTGTGGAAGTTTTTGGGCCAATGCTGTTCAGCACTGGCCTATGCATAAACGGCATAATGTAGCTGTGACCCGGCTATCATGGCGGGCGTGTGTGCCAAAATGGTGCGTATCCGTGGGAGGCAGTGATGAACCTTGAGAGCAAATGGCTGGAAGACTTCAGCGCCCTGGCGGCCACCCGCAGCTTTTCCCAGGCGGCGGAGCGGCGCTTTGTCACCCAGCCGGCGTTCAGCCGCCGTATCCGCAGCCTGGAGGCCGCGCTGGGGCTGACCCTGGTAAACCGCTCGCGCACGCCAGTGGAGCTGACGGCGGCGGGGCAGCTGTTTCTGGTCACTGCGCGCACGGTGGTCGAGCAGCTTGGTGAAGTGCTGCGCCATTTGCATCACCTGGAAGGCGGGCAGGGCGAAGTCATGCAAGTGGCCGCCGCTCACTCCCTGGCGCTGGGATTCTTCCCGCGCTGGATCGCGCAACTGCGCAACGAAGGTTTGAACATCGCCACGCGGCTGGTCGCCACCAACGTCGGCGATGCCGTGCACGCCCTGCGCGAAGGCGGCTGCGACCTGATGCTGGCGTTCTACGACCCGGACGCGGCGATGCAGATGGACGCCGAAATATTCCCCTCGCTGCACTTGGGCAACACCGAAATGCTCCCGGTGTGCGCAGCCGATGCCGACGGCAAGCCGCTGTTCGACCTCGAAGGCGAGGGCAGCGTGCCGTTGCTGGCCTACAGCGCCGGCGCGTTCCTCGGCCGTTCGGTGCACCTGCTGCTGCGCCAGCGCGCGCTGCGTTTTACCACCGTGTATGAAACGGCCATGGCTGACAGCCTCAAAAGCATGGCGCTGGAAGGTTTGGGCATTGCCTGGGTGCCGCAACTCAGCGTGCGCGCGGAACTGGCCCGGGGTGAACTGGTGGTCTGCGGTGGTCCGCAATGGCATGTACCGCTGGAGATTCGCCTGTATCGCTGCGCGCTGGTGCGCAAGGCGAATGTGCGCTTGTTGTGGCGCAAGCTCGAAGGTGGCGCGGCACAGAATGCTTGAGCCCGGCACCGATCAAATGTGGGAGGGGGCTTGCCCCCGATAGCGGTGTATCAGAGACAGATAAGTGCCTGACACACCGTCATCGGGGGAAAGCCCCCTCCCACACTATTTCGCGGCGCTTTGGACTGACTTTTAAGTCAATAAAACCGCCACTTTGCGCCGCTAGACAGATGGTCATCCGAGGGGCTGTTTATCTGGATTATTACGGTATACTGCGCGGCCTTCGGCCGGTCCAACCGGCCTTAATTCGTACACCAAGCCACGCCGGATTTCCCGCGTGGCTTGTTGTTTTTTGACGCGCCTGCGGGCGCCCAGAGAGAAGAGGCACGACGATGAGTGCATTGGTTGGCGTGATCATGGGCTCCAAGTCCGATTGGTCCACCCTTAGCCACACCGCCGATATGCTGGAAAAACTCGGCATTCCGTATGAAGTGAAAGTGGTCTCTGCCCACCGCACCCCGGATTTGCTGTTCCAGTATGCCGATGAAGCAGAATCCCGTGGCATCGAGGTGATCATCGCCGGTGCCGGCGGCGCGGCGCACCTGCCAGGCATGTGCGCAGCCAAGACTCACCTGCCCGTGCTGGGCGTACCGGTGCAGTCGGCAATGCTCTCGGGCGTCGATTCGCTGCTGTCCATCGTGCAGATGCCAGCCGGTATCCCCGTGGCCACCCTGGCGATCGGCAAGGCCGGCGCGATCAACGCCGCGTTGCTGTCCGCCAGCATCCTGGGCGCCAAGCACCCGCAGTTCCACGCGGTGCTGAAAAAATTCCGTGCTGAGCAGACAGACAGCGTGCTGGACAATCCAGACCCACGTATCGCCTGAGGTTGTTGACGATGAAAATCGGTGTAATCGGTGGCGGCCAACTCGGCCGCATGCTGGCCTTGGCGGGCACTCCGCTGGGGATGAACTTCGCTTTCCTGGACCCGGCGCCGGATGCCTGCGCTGCAGCCCTGGGTGAACACCTGCGCGCTGACTACAGCGACCCGGACCACCTGCGCCAACTGGCCGACGAAGTCGACCTGGTGACCTTCGAGTTCGAAAGCGTCCCGGCTGAAACCGTGGCGTTCCTGTCGCAATTCGTGCCGGTGTACCCGAGTGCCGAAGCCCTGCGGATCGCCCGCGACCGCTGGTTCGAGAAGAGCATGTTCAAGGACCTGGGCATTCCGACCCCGGCCTTCGCCGATATCCAGTCCCAGGCAGACCTGGACGCCGCCGTCGCCAGCATCGGCCTGCCGGCCGTGCTCAAGACCCGCACCCTGGGTTACGACGGCAAGGGCCAGAAAGTGCTGCGCACGGCCGCCGATGTGGTTGGCACTTTTGCCGAGCTGGGCAGCGTAGCCTGCCTGCTGGAAGGCTTTGTGCCGTTCACCGGTGAAGTCTCGCTGATCGCCGTGCGTGCCCGTGATGGCGAAACGCGCTTCTACCCGTTGGTGCACAACACCCACGACAGCGGCATCCTCAAGCTGTCCGTGGCCAGCACCGATCACCCGTTGCAGGCCCTGGCCGAAGACTATTCCAGCCGCGTGCTCAAGCAGCTGGATTATGTCGGCGTGATGGCGTTCGAGTTCTTTGAAGTCGACGGTGGCCTCAAGGCCAACGAAATCGCCCCGCGCGTGCACAACTCCGGGCATTGGACCACCGAAGGCGCCGAGTGCAGCCAGTTCGAAAACCACCTTCGCGCGGTTGCCGGCTTGCCGTTGGGTTCCACCGCCAAGGTGGGCGAGAGCGCCATGCTCAACTTTATCGGTGTGGTACCGCCGGTCGAGCAGGTGATTGCGATTGATGACTGCCACCTGCATCACTACGGCAAGGCCTTCAAGGCCGGGCGCAAGGTCGGCCACGCCAACCTGCGCTGCAAGGACCGTGCGACGCTTGAAGCGCAGATCCTCAAGGTTGAAGCGCTGATCGCCGAGCAATAAGCCAAGTCCGATGGGAACCATTGGTCATCGTCGTCTCTCTGATTGCAGGATGCCAAAGCCTGTCTAGGCTTCGGCATAGCTCACTTCATACAGAGGGAAATGCCATGGGTATCATCGGAACCATCTTTATCGGCCTGATCGTCGGTCTGCTCGCGCGTTTCCTCAAGCCCGGCGACGACAGCATGGGCTGGATCATGACCATCCTGCTGGGTATCGCCGGCTCCCTGGCCGCGACCTACGGTGGTCAGGCGCTGGGTATTTACCAGGCGGGTCAGGGCGCAGGTTTCATCGGCGCACTGGTTGGCGCGATTGTCCTGCTGGTGATCTACGGCTTGATCAAAAAGAAGTAATCAGCCGACAAAGTCCTCTGCGCTGCGCAGGCGCAGAGGGCTAGAATGCTCGCCACCTGTACTTGCCGAGCCTCTCCATGCGCCGTCTTTTGTTGACTCTCCTTTTGCTTGGCTCCGGCCTGGCCCACGCCGGCGAACTGCCGGAAACCGACTGGCTCGACCTGATGCCGCTGTCGGACCAGAAAGCCCTCGAGGCCATGCCCGAGATCGACCACAACTCCCCCGAAGCCCAGGGCACCTTTACCGACAAGGGTGGCTTGAAGCAGAGCAAAGGCTTGCCGGCGGTGATGTATTCGACCAAGACCGTGGCCGCCATGAACGGCAAGAACATCCGCATCGGCGGCTACCCGGTGCCGCTGGAAACCGATGCCAAGGGCCGCAGCACCCTGTTTTTCCTGGTGCCGTACCCGGGCGCGTGCATCCACGTGCCGCCACCGCCGCCTAACCAGTTGGTGCTGGTGCGCTATCCGAAGGGGTTGAAGCTGGATGATATCTACACGCCGCTGTGGGTCACGGGAACGTTGAAGGTGGAGAAGGTGAATAATGACTTGGCAGATGCCGCCTATGCATTGGATGCCGGCAAGGTGCGAGTGGTGAAGGAGTCCGATCTCTAAACCACAACACAAAACCAATGTGGGAGGGGGCTTGCCCCCTCCCACAGTTTGATCCGTGTTTACAGGGCTAGACTGGTGATGCTCACGCCTAACGTGTGGCTTGCGCCTGGCGCAAGGCTCACCACATCATCCAACACATTCGCCGTCTCAATGCACAGCATGCCCTGCCAGCCATCGTCGGCCATGTCGTCGAAGGCCTTGGCGCGTTCGGTCCAGGGGTTCCAGATCACGGTGGATTTCGACCCCTCGGCAGTGAGCTGGATGCGGCGCTGCCAGTCCGTATCGACAATATTCAGCTGCGCGGGTGTATCGAGGTAGATGCGATCCGTCTCGGCGCTGAAGTGCAGCAAGCCCGCTTGCGTCTTCTCGGCCCAGCCATCGGCGGTGTCGATATAGGCCCCACCGTCCAAACCGTCGACCTGCACGTTGCGCACATCGCTCACGGCAAAGTAGGTGTGCAGCGCCTGGCTGAGGGTCACGGTGTGGGTGTCGCGGTTATGGCTGGTCAGGCGGATATGCAGTTGGTCATCCAGCAGCAGGCTCAGCGTCAGGTCGACTTGGTGTGGCCAGCCAGGAAAGCCGCCGGCAGGCACTGGTAGTTTCAGGTCCACGCGTAGCGCTTCACCTTCAAGCTCGGTCTTGGCCAATTCCCACAGCGCCGTGCGCACAAAACCATGGGCGCCGGCCGGTTGCTCACTCTGGCGCATCGCCTTGACGCTTTGCGGGTTGCGATCGAACACGCCAAACCACGGCCAGCACACGGGAACGCCGGTGCGGATACCTTTGCCCTGCTTGAACACCGCCTCAGGGTTCGGCCAGATCAGCGGCTGCTCGCCTTCGCGCTGGTAGCTGAAAATATGCGCGCCCTGTTGGGCCACCATCAGCTCGGCGCCGTTGTGGCGGATGCGCCAGCAATCCAGCGCGTCGATTTTCACGGATTCAACGTGGGGCAAGGGCATACAAAGCACTCTTCATGGCAGGCAATGGGGCAATTGACCGTCAAAACCCGGCGAGGTTTAACGCGCGCGCGACGGTACCGAACGCGTGCGGCCGCTGCCATCGATGGCGACGAATACAAACACCGCCTCGGTGACCTTGCGCCATTCGCTGGACAGCGGGTCGTCGCTCCACACTTCGACCATCATCTGGATCGAGCTGCGGCCGATTTCCAGGGCCTGGGTATAGAAGGACAATTGCGCGCCGACCGCCACGGGTACGAGGAACGCCATGCGATCAATCGCCACGGTAGCTACTCGGCCGCCGGCAACCTTGCTGGCCATCGCGGTGCCCGCCAGGTCCATCTGCGCGACCAGCCAGCCGCCGAAGATGTCGCCGAAGCCGTTGGTTTCACGCGGGAGCGCGGTGATTTGCAGGGCGAGATCGCCTTGCGGGATAGGGTCTTCTTGTTCGAGTTCGATCATGCCGTGAATGCCTCTCAAGACTGCGGGTCTGGCGCGTGCGTGGGCCGAGTATATCGACACCCTCGCGCCGCGACGACCGTCTCTGGTTGATTTGGTCGGCAATTGGCGGCTGTATGGCGGCTTTTTCCGGCAACTGTGCTTCTGATGTGCTTTTGCAAGCGATTTGCTATCTTGCCCAACCCGTCCTGGCTCAGCCAGCCCCTCGGATCTGCCGTCCTGACTAATAAGAGAAGCCTTGCCATGTCCTCCGTGCCCGCAAGCAGTGCGCAACCTTCGCGCCCGCTGACCCGCAACGACTACAAAACCCTGTCGCTGTCTGCCTTGGGCGGGGCGCTGGAATTTTATGATTTCATCATTTTCGTGTTTTTCGCCACCGTGGTCGGAAAACTCTTTTTCCCCGTCGACATGCCCGAATGGCTGCGCATGATGCAGACCTTCGGCATCTTCGCCGCCGGCTACCTGGCACGCCCGCTGGGCGGCATCATCATGGCGCACTTCGGTGACCTGCTGGGCCGCAAGAAAATGTTCACCTTGAGCATCTTCATGATGGCCGTGCCGACCCTGATCATGGGCCTGCTGCCGACCTACGCACAGATCGGCCTGTGGGCGCCGATCCTGTTGCTGCTGATGCGCGTCATCCAGGGCGCGGCGATTGGCGGCGAAGTACCCGGCGCCTGGGTATTCGTCTCCGAGCACGTACCGCCGCGCCATATCGGCTACGCCTGCGGCACCCTGACCAGCGGCCTCACCGCCGGTATTTTGCTGGGTTCGCTGGTGGCCACCGCGATCAACACTATTTATAGCCCGGAGCAGGTGTCGGATTACGCCTGGCGGATCCCGTTCCTGCTCGGTGGTGTGTTCGGCCTGCTGTCGGTGTACCTGCGCCGCTGGCTGCATGAAACGCCGATCTTCGCCGAGATGCAGCAGCGCAAGACCCTGGCCGCCGAGCTGCCGTTGCGCGCCGTGCTGCGCGACCATCGTGGCGCCATCGTGCTGTCGATGCTGCTGACCTGGCTGCTGTCGGCCGGCATCGTCGTGGTTATCCTGATGACGCCGACCGTGTTACAAACCGTCTATCACTTCAGCGCAACCGTAGCGCTGCAGGCCAACAGCCTGGCCATCGTCACCCTGAGCCTGGGCTGCATTGCTTCCGGCGCCCTGGCTGACCGTTTTGGTGCCGGGCGGGTGTTGATCGTCGGTTGCGCACTGCTGCTGGCAACCTCCTGGACCCTGTATCACAGCCTGATTGCCCACCCGGACTGGCTGTTCCCGCTGTACGCCTTGACCGGCCTGTTTGTCGGCACTATCGGCGTGGTGCCGTACGTGATGGTCAAAGCCTTCCCACCGGTGGTGCGCTTCAGTGGCCTGTCGTTCTCCTACAACGTGGCCTATGCCATCTTCGGTGGCCTGACGCCGCTGGCGGTGTCGCTGCTGATGAAGGAAAGCCCGATGGGGCCGTCCTACTACGTGGCTGCGCTGTGTGTGATGGGGATGGTGGTCGGTGGTTATCTGTGGAAGCGCGGGCGCTAACCGCTGAGCAGCGAACTCGCCAGCAGCGCCTTCAACCCCATCGGTTTGGCGAAATAATAACCCTGGGCCTGCCCCGCGCCGATGTCGCGCAGCAGGGCCAGGGTGGCGCCATCCTCGACCCCTTCGGCCACCACACTCAGGTCCAGCGACTCGGCCATGCGCACAATTGCGCGCACGATGGCGCGGCTGCGCGGGCTGGTGGTCAGCTCGAAGATGAACGACTTGTCGATCTTCAAGCCGCTGAAGCGGTATTGATGCACATAACTCAGGGATGAAAACCCTGCGCCGAAGTCATCGAGCACCACCGACATGCCGTTGTCCGCCAACTGCTGCATGGTCAGCCGGGCCATCGCCGGCTCGGCCACCAGCGCGCCTTCGGTCAATTCCAGGCAGATGCGCGAGGGCGCAACCCCGTGGCGCGCCAACAGGGCGAGCACATCACTGGCAAAGTCCGCGCGAGTCATGCTGTAGCTGGAACAGTTGACGTGCACCGGCGGCCAATTGGCGTGTTCGGGCTGGGCGAGGATCACCGCGATGCTGGTGAGCATGTACAGGTCCAGCCGGCCGATCAGGCGCAAACCTTCGACATCGGGTAAAAACTCGCCGGGGGCAATCACTCTGCCATCGGGCTGCTGCCAGCGGATCAGGGCCTCAAGGGCCAGCAGTTTGCCGTTGTCGACGCTGACAATCGGCTGGAAATATGGCACCAGTTCGTCGCTGCGCTTGAGCGCGTTGCGCAGGGCGCCCTCACGCTCAACCTGGTCCGAGACTTCGTGGCGCACTTCCTGGTTGAACACCGCGTAGCTGTCGCGCCCGGCACTCTTGACCCGGTACATCGCCGCATCGGCATCGCGCAGCAGGTCTGCGGGCTCATGGTGGAACTGGCTGTCGGCGCTGACAATGCCGATGCTGCACGACGAAAACACTTCATGGCCATTGATCACGAACGGCAGGTCAAACGCCAGCAGGATCCGTTCGGCGATTTCGATCGTCACCTCCAGCGGCGCGCCGGGTGCCAGCACCGAAAACTCATCGCCGCCCAGGCGCGCGAGCATATCGCTGCCGCGCAGGCAGCTGCGCAAGCGGTGGGCGGCCTGGATCAGCAGCAGGTCGCCGAAGTGATGGCCGAGGCTGTCATTAACCAGTTTGAAGCGGTCAAGGTCGATAAACATCACGGCCAGGTGCCCGCCCTCGCTGCCGAACTGCAACCAGGCCTGGTTGAGGTGCTGTTGCAGGAAGGTGCGGTTCGGCAGCCCGGTCAGTGCATCGTGGGAATTTTCGTGTTGCAGCTTGGCATTGGCGTCATCCAGTTCGCGGGTGCGGCTCTGTACCCGGGCTTCCAGCTTGAGGTTGGCCGCGTGGATCGCTTCGGCCGCCGTGCGTCGCGACAGGGCGGTGTCGATGTGCCGCGATACAAACGTCAGTAGCTCCTGATCACGCAGGGTGTAGCGCACCGCCGAGGTGTAGCTTTGCACCGCCAGCACGCCGCGCACCACGTCGCCATCGAACAACGGGATGCCCAGCCAGGAGTCGGAGCGCACGGACTCATGGGCCCGGTCGATTTCACCCTGGGTTGCCAGGCGTTCTGCCTCGGTGGAGTCGATCAGGCACGGCCGGCGCTGGCGGATGACGTACTCGGTCAGGCCGCGGCGACCACGCCGGGGGGCTGGGCACGCCTTTAGTCGCTCGTCGACGTAGTAGGGAAAGGTCACTTCGTGGGTCGTGTCATCGAACAAGGCGATGTAGAAGTTCTGCGCGAAGAGCAAGTCGCCGACGATGCCATGCAAGGTTTGAAACAACTCAGCCATGTCCCCCGGTTGGCTCGACAGCTCGGCAATCTGGAACAGCGCGCTCTGCAAGTGCTCGGCGCGTTCGCGGTCGGCGACTTCCTGGCGCAGCGCATCGTTGAGTGCCGACAGCTCCAGGGTGCGACGGATCACGGTTTCTTCCAGGTCTTCGCGGTGCAGGATGCGGTTCAGCGCCATGGCCACGTGCCGGGCCACTACCAGAAACAGCGCGCGGTCCTCGGCGCTGTAGGTGCGCGACACGTCGTAGACCTGCATGGCGAGCATGCCAAACACGTCATCCGAGGCGTTTTTCAGCGGCGCGCCCATCCAGAACTCGGGGCAATCCCCCACGCAGTGGAAACGGCCCTCGGCCTGAGCCGCGCGAATCCCGGCGGCGTCGATCAGCAAGGGTTGGCCGGAGGTCAGCACCTGCCCGGTCAGCGACAGCCGCGAGCGGTCAAGGTATTCGTAGTTCTCGGACTCCAGGGCCTCGACATCAATAATGTCGACGTAGTACGGGTAGTCGATCTTGCCGCTGTGGGGGTCGTACAGCGCGAGGTAAAAATTCTCGGCATCAATCAGGCTGGCCAGCAGTTGGTGAACCCCGACCAGGAACACCGAGCGGTCGCGGGTGGAACTGGCCAGGTAGGTGATTTCATACAGCACACGCTGGGTGATCTGCGCGCGGGCGAGGGTGTGGGTCTGTAGCTGAATGCCGAGGTTCAGGGCAAGGTCGGCGAGCGCCGGTTGCGCAGCGTGCTCGAGGGGGGCGAGCAGCCAGCCCAGCTCGCTTTCGCCGGTGCCGGTTGGCCAGCGGTGCAGGCGGTGGGCCGAGCAAAAGCCTTCAAACGCGTCATTGGCAATGCTTGCGGGCCATTGCGCCTGTGGGTCGCCTTTGCCGAGCAAATGCAGTTGCTCACCGGCGCGGTAAACGACCCATGCAGTGGTATGGGCCCAGCTGCGTGCTGAGCCCAGTAATTGCTCGATGGTGTCCGGGTTTCCCTTGCGTTCAGACGCGCGTGCGCCGCCGTCTTTCGCGTGTAGCGGGGAGTCAGTCAATAGATGAACACTCATCAGCACTCCCTGAGCCAAAACTGGCAATGCCCACCCATTGTTCGATGGCTATGTGCTATCGACTTTCGGTTTAACGTCTATAGCTGCATTTTTCAATGGTTTTATGCGCCATGCGCTACTGAATCGGCCGCGCAGCGAAAAAATGAAACCACTTGGGCAAGGATTTGCAGGGGTTTCGCGTATTGGCCCAATGCTGGCCTTTCATCTAATTGTCATATTCCAGACATAGAGTGTTCACACGGCCTCCCGATACTTGGCCCCGATCCAACTATCCCTATCTGCTAGGAGCAAGGCATGAAACTGAAACGTTTGATGGCGGCAATGACTTTTGTCGCTGCTGGCGTTGCGACCGCCAACGCGGTGGCCGCTGGTGTTGACCCGGCAATTCCTGCGTACGTGAAGACCACTGGTGTGTCGGGCAACTTGTCCAGCGTCGGTTCCGATACCCTGGCCAACCTGATGACCCTGTGGGCTGAGGGTTACAAAAAGGAATACCCGAACGTCAACATCCAGATTCAGGCTGCCGGCTCCGCCACTGCACCGCCTGCGCTGACTGAAGGCACCTCCAACCTGGGCCCGATGAGCCGCAAGATGAAGGACACCGAACTGGCGGCCTTCGAGCAGAAGTACGGCTACAAGCCAACCGCAATCCCGGTTGCCGTGGATGCCCTGGCCGTGTTCGTGCACAAGGACAACCCGATCCAGCACCTGACCATGGAACAAGTCGACGCCATCTTCTCCTCGACTCGCCTGTGCGGCGCCAAAGCCGACGTGAAAACCTGGGGCGACCTGGGCGTGACCGGCGACCTGGCCAACAAGCCGGTTCAGCTGTTCGGTCGTAACTCGGTATCCGGCACCTACGGCTACTTCAAAGAAGAAGCCCTGTGCAAAGGCGACTACAAGCCAAACGTGAACGAACAACCTGGCTCGGCTTCGGTCGTGCAGTCGATCAGCTCCTCGCTGAACGGCATCGGTTACTCGGGCATCGGCTACAAAACTGCCAGCGTGAAGACGGTGGCCCTGGCCAAGAAAGGCAGCACTGACTTCATCGAAGACAGCGAAGAAAACGCCCTGAATGGCAAATACCCGCTGTCGCGCTTCCTCTACGTTTACGTCAACAAAGCCCCGAACAAGCCTCTGGCTCCGCTGGAAGCTGAGTTCGTGAAACTGGTGCTGTCCAAGCAGGGCCAGGAAGTTGTAGTGAAAGACGGCTACATCCCACTGCCAGCCAAAGTTGCCGCCAAGGCCCTGGCTGACCTGGGCCTGAAAGAAGGCAACTAAGTTGCCTGCGCGGGGCCGGTAAACCGGCCTCGCCTCACTAATTCTTCAATCCGCTGCCAGCCCTGCTTCGCGGCGGTTTTGTTGCGTCACTGCACTGTCATCTTTCTGTCATACAGGATCGCTAGGGTGTGCGCATGAATGATCTGGCCAATTCCACCATGACGACGACTTCTCCCCCCAAGCGCATTGATTTCAATACGCCTGAGCTGCAACGCAAGCGCCGCATCCGCGCGCTCAAGGATCGCCTGACCCGCTGGTACGTGCTGGTCGGCGGCCTCGCCGTCCTCGGCGCCATCACGCTGATCTTCTTCTTTCTCGCCTATGTCGTCGCGCCGCTGTTCCAGGGTGCTTCGCTGACCAAGGAAGACGCGCTGACGCCAGCCTGGCTGCAGGACGCGGGCAAGCCGTTGATGATTTCGATGGAAGAACAGAACCAAGTCGCCATGCGCGTTTCCGACAAGGGCCAGGCGTTGTTCTTTGACGTGGGCACGGGCGCGGAACTCAAGCGCGTCGACCTGCCGCTTCCGGCCGGTACCAGCGTTGCGTCTATCGGTGAAGACCAGCCGGGCAGCCCGCTGGTGATCCTTGGTTTGTCCAATGGCCAGTCCCTGGTGTTCCGCCACACCTATAAGGTGTCGTACCCGGACGGCAAGAAAACCATCACCCCAGCCATCGAATACCCCTACGGCGAAACGCCGATCGTGCTGGACGACGCCGGTCGCCCACTGGAGCACGTGGCCCTCAACGCCACCGACACCTCGCTGGTGGTGGCCGGCTCGGCCGGTTCGTACTTGAATGTGCTGACCCTGAGCCGCGAAGAAAACATGATGACCGGCGAAGTCACCAGCGAGCAGAAGCGTGTCGAGCTGCCGCAAATGACCGAGCCGGTGAAGGCGATTTTCATCGACCCGCGCCAGCAGTGGCTGTATGTGATCAACGGTCGCGCCCTGGCTGATGTATTCAGCCTGCGCGACAAGAGCCTCAACGGTCGATACAAATTGTTGGAAGATGGCACCGCTGAAGTCACCGCCAGCACCCAGCTGGTGGGCGGCATCTCGCTGATCGTCGGTAACTCCAAGGGTGGCCTGGCCCAGTGGTTCATGGCCCGTGACCCGGATGGCGAGCAGCGCTTCAAGCAGATCCGTACCTTCCAGATGGGCACTGCGCCGATTGTTGAAATCTCCGCCGAAGAGCGCCGCAAAGGCTTCACCGCCCTCGACGCTTCGGGCCAGTTCGGCGTGTTCCACAGCACCGCGCACCGCACCCTGCTGGTAGACCCGGTGGTCGACGGCCAGGGCGTATACGGCATGTCGCCACGCGCCAATCGGGTGATCGTCGAAGCCGGTGGCAAGCTGCAACCGCTGCTGCTCGACAACCCGCACCCGGAAGTGTCCTGGAGCGCGCTGTGGAGCAAGGTCTGGTACGAAAACTACGACGAGCCTAAATACGTCTGGCAATCGACCGCCGCCAACACCGATTTCGAACCCAAGATGAGCCTGGCACCATTGACCTTCGGCACCTTGAAGGCCGCGTTCTACGCCATGCTCCTGGCCGCACCTTTGGCGGTTGCCGCTGCGATCTACACCGCCTACTTCATGGCCCCGAGCCTGCGCCGCAAGGTCAAGCCGGTGATCGAACTGATGGAAGCGATGCCGACGGTGATCCTCGGCTTCTTCGCCGGCCTGTTCCTGGCGCCGTACGTGGAAGGGCACTTGCCGGGGATTTTCAGCCTGCTGATGCTGTTGCCGATTGGCATCCTGGTAGCCGGCTTTATCTTCAGCCGCCTGCCTGAATCCATCCGCCTGCGCGTTCCCGACGGCTGGGAAAGCGCGATCCTGATCCCGGTGATCCTGTTTGTGGGTTGGCTCTCGCTGTACATGAGCCCGTACCTGGAAACCTGGTTCTTCGGCGGCGACATGCGCATGTGGATCTCCCACGATCTGGGCATCACCTACGACCAGCGCAACGCCCTGGTAGTCGGCCTGGCCATGGGTTTCGCGGTGATCCCGAACATCTACTCCATCGCCGAAGACGCCGTGTTCAGCGTGCCGCGCGGCCTCACCCTGGGCTCGTTGGCCCTGGGCGCCACGCCGTGGCAGACCATGACCCGCGTGGTGATCCTGACCGCCAGCCCGGGGATTTTCTCGGCGCTGATGATCGGCATGGGCCGCGCGGTCGGCGAAACCATGATCGTGCTGATGGCCACCGGGAACACCCCGGTGATGGAGATGAACCTGTTCGAAGGCCTGCGCACGCTGGCGGCCAACGTCGCGGTGGAAATGCCCGAGTCGGAAGTCGGCGGCAGTCACTACCGCGTGTTGTTCCTGTCGGCGCTGGTGCTGCTGCTGTTCACCTTCGTCATGAACACCCTCGCCGAGCTGATCCGTCAGCGTCTGCGCAAGAAATACTCGTCGCTTTAAGAAAGGTAGAAGTCTGTGAAACAGAACTCCCTGAATGGATGGTTCAAGAGCGGCGCCCCCGGCGTCTGGATCAGCGGTGGCGCGGTGTCCATCGCGGTCATCATGACCATTGGTTTGCTGGCGGTGATTGCCGTGCGTGGCCTGGGCCACTTCTGGCCGGCCGACCTGATCCAGGCCAACTACAACGTGCCGGGCCAGGAAAACCATATCGTCATCGGCGAAGTGGTGCAGAAGGAAGAAGTACCCCGCGAGCGCCTGAAAAGCGCGGGCCTGCCGGTGCCCGATGCGGGCCCGGAGTTCATGACCCGCGAGCTGATCAAGGTCGGCAACCGTGACCTGAACGGCAACGACTTCACCTGGATCGTCGGCGAGTGGCTGAAGGACCAGACCACGCCGAAAAACCTGATGACCATCGAGCGCCGTGAGTGGGGCAACTTCTACGGCACCCTGGTCAACGTCAAGCAGGACGGCAAGGTGATCGCCGAAGGCGAAGCCGCGTGGCCGGAGCTGCAAGCCCGCGTCGACCGCGTGAACAACCTGGCTGCCCAGCTCAAGACCCTGGAAAAATCCGACATCGGCGCAATCAACGCCGGCCTCGAACGCATCCGCCTGCACGGCCGCAAACTGGAACTGGAAGGCAAGCTCGACGCCACCGCCCAGGCCGACATGGACTCAGGCCGCGCCGAGCTGAATGCGCGTTACCAGGACATCGAAGCGCGCCTGGCCGACCTGCACGCCCAGTTCAATCGCGATGCCCTGACGGCCCGTGATGCGAACGGCAAGGAAATCGAAATCGGTATCGGCAAAGTGGTGCACGCCTACCAGCCGAACGCCATGGGCACGCTGACCAAGATCGGTTTCTACTTCAGCAAGGTCTGGGAATTCTTGAGCGACGACCCACGCGAAGCCAACACCGAAGGCGGGATTTTCCCGGCGATCTTCGGCACCGTGATGATGACCCTGATCATGGCGATGATCGTGACCCCATTCGGTGTGTTGGCGGCGGTGTACCTGCGTGAATATGCCAAGCAGAACGCGCTGACGCGCATTATCCGCATCGCCGTGAACAACCTGGCCGGCGTACCGGCCATCGTTTACGGCGTGTTCGGCCTGGGCTTCTTCGTGTATGTATTGGGTGGCTCGGTTGACCGCCTGTTCTTCGCCGAAGCCCTGCCGGCACCGACGTTCGGTACACCGGGCCTGTTGTGGGCCTCGCTGACCCTGGCGCTGCTTGCCGTGCCGGTGGTAATCGTGGCCACCGAAGAAGGCCTGGCGCGGATTCCTCGCACCGTGCGTGAAGGCTCGCTGGCACTCGGCGCAACCAAGGCGGAAACGCTGTGGAAGATCGTGCTGCCGATGGCCAGCCCGGCGATGATGACCGGCATGATCCTCGCCGTGGCGCGTGCCGCCGGCGAAGTGGCGCCGCTGATGCTGGTAGGTGTGGTGAAACTGGCGCCGTCGCTGCCGCTGGACGGCAACTACCCGTACCTGCACCTGGACCAGAAGATCATGCACCTGGGCTTCCATATTTATGACGTCGGCTTCCAGAGCCCCAACGTCGAAGCCGCGCGGCCGCTGGTGTACGCCACCGCGTTGCTGCTGGTGCTGGTGATTGCCACGCTCAACCTGTCGGCGGTGTGGATTCGTAACCACCTGCGCGAAAAATACAAAGCGCTGGATAGCTGATTTAGAAGTGAACTCAGAATAAATGTGGGAGGGGGCTTGCCCCCGATAGCGGCAGATCAGAAACAGATGTGCTGACTGACACACAGCCATCGGGGGCAAGCCCCCTCCCACACAACAGCACAGGGAGCATCCCATGCAACATGAAACTCAATCCCACGGCATCAACATGTCTGCCCTGGGTCGCAACAAGCAGAGCCTGAGCCTGGCCGACGAAACCGTGGCCATCGAAGTACCGGGCCTGAGCCTGTACTACGGTGAAAAGCAGGCGCTGTTCGACGTCAGCATGAACATCCCCAAGCAGCGCGTAACCGCCTTCATCGGCCCGTCGGGCTGCGGCAAGTCCACGCTGCTGCGCACCTTCAACCGCATGAACGACCTGGTGGACGGCTGCCGCGTGGACGGCGCCATCAACCTCTACGGCACCAATATCTACCGCAAGGGCGAGGACGTGGCCGAGCTGCGTCGCCGTGTGGGCATGGTGTTCCAGAAGCCCAACCCGTTCCCCAAGACCATCTACGAAAACGTGGTCTACGGCCTGCGCATCCAGGGCATCAACAAGAAGCGCATCCTCGACGAAGCGGTGGAGTGGGCCTTGAAAGGCGCGGCGCTGTGGGACGAGGTCAAGGACCGCCTGCATGAGTCGGCACTCGGCCTGTCCGGCGGCCAGCAGCAGCGTCTGGTGATCGCGCGTACCATCGCGGTGGAGCCGGAAGTGCTGCTGCTCGACGAACCCTGCTCGGCACTCGATCCGATCTCGACGCTGAAAGTCGAAGAGCTGATTTACGAGCTGAAATCCAAGTTCACCATCGTCATCGTGACCCACAACATGCAGCAGGCGGCGCGGGTTTCCGACTACACCGCGTTCATGTACATGGGCAAACTGGTGGAATTCGGCGACACCGACACCCTGTTCACCAATCCGGCGAAGAAGCAGACCGAAGACTACATCACCGGTCGCTACGGCTAGGAAGCTGTGGTTCTGATTGCACTGACGCTGCGGTTCTCCGCACCTTACCGGACGCTCCAAGGACGCCAACATGATTAGCAAAGAAGGCCTTACCCACCACATCTCCGCGCAATTCAACGCCGAGCTTGAGGAAGTGCGCAGCCACCTCCTGGCGATGGGCGGGCTGGTGGAGAAGCAAGTCAACGACGCCGTGACTGCGCTGATCGAGGCCGACTCGGGCCTGGCTCAGCAAGTGCGTGAGATCGATGACCAGATCAACCAGATGGAACGCAACATCGACGAAGAATGCCTGCGCATTCTCGCCCGTCGCCAGCCGGCGGCCTCGGACCTGCGTTTGATCATCAGCATTTCCAAGTCGGTGATCGACCTGGAGCGCATCGGCGACGAAGCCACCAAGATCGCCCGCCGCGCCATCCAGCTGTGCGAAGAAGGCGAAGCGCCGCGCGGTTACGTGGAAGTGCGCCACATCGGCGACCAGGTGCGCAACATGGTGCGCGATGCCCTCGACGCCTTTGCCCGCTTCGATGCCGACCTGGCCCTGTCGGTGGCGCAGTACGACAAGGTCATCGACCGCGAATACAAGACCGCCCTGCGCGAGCTGGCCACCTACATGATGGAAGACCCGCGCTCTATCTCGCGAGTCTTGAGCATTATCTGGGTGCTGCGTTCCCTGGAGCGCATTGGCGACCACGCGCGCAATATCTCGGAACTGGTGATCTACCTGGTTCGCGGCACCGACGTGCGGCACATGGGCCTCAAGCGCATGAAAGCCGAAGTTGAAGGCTCGGCCGACCAAATCCCTAATGTTCCTGGCCAAACTGACGATAAGTAAGATTGCCCGAGAAATTAACGCCCGGCCTCAGGCCGGGCGTTTTCGTTTGTGGCAGCTGAATTTTTTACGTATCGGGTGCAATAAAGTCCGAACGTGACTGCAGAGTTTTGGCAAAATGCCATCAGTCAGGCGTACTGCGTGCCAAGGTTTTTATAGGATGAAGGGTCGATGAGTAAAGTCAGTGTATTGGTGGTGGATGACGCCTCGTTTATCCGCGACCTGGTGAAGAAGTGCCTGCGCAACTACTTCCCCGGGATCAAGCTTGAAGATGCGGTGAACGGCAAAAAGGCTCAGGCCATCCTGATGCGCGAGACCTTCGACCTGGTGCTGTGCGACTGGGAAATGCCCGAGATGTCCGGCCTGGAGCTGTTGACCTGGTGCCGCGGGCAGCCACACCTCAAAGCCATGCCATTCGTGATGGTGACCAGCCGTGGCGACAAAGAGAACGTGGTCCAGGCCATCCAGGCCGGGGTTTCCGGCTACGTCAGCAAGCCGTTCACCAACGAGCAGTTGCTGAACAAGGTCAAGCAGGCACTGCACAAGATCGGCCGTCTCGACGCCCTGGTGGCCAGCGCGCCGACCAAGATGAACTCTGCTTTCGGCAACGACTCCCTCAGCGCCCTGACCGGCGGCAAGCCTGAAGCCGTGCGTGCCGCCCCGGTTGCCGCTGCGCCAGCGCCTGCGCCGAACAAAGGCCTGCTCAACAGCCCAGCGGTACAAGCCCCGTCCGCCGCGCCTTCTGGCGGTCGTGGCCAGGGCCAGTTGCGCCTTTCCAGCGGCACCCAGCAATGCGTGATCAAGGCGCTGAGCATCAAGGAAGCGCTGTTGGTGGTGCGTCGCAGCGAAGTCCTGCCCCAGGTGCTGGAAAGCGCCGTGCTCGACCTTGAGCAAGGCGACAACGCCGAAGTCGCGCGCCTCAACGGCTACCTGCACGCCATCGTCGCCTTCGAGCCCAAGCCCGATAGCGACTGGCTGCAACTGACCTTCCGGTTCATCGACCAGGACGCGCAGAAGCTCGACTACATCTCCCGCCTGATCGCGCGCGGCACGGCGCAGAAGCACTTTGTGCCGGGTGCGTGATCGGCTGAATATCGGGAATCGACCGACTGTCTGATTCCCGATGCCTAGCTTGATTTATATCTGTTTCGATATAGTCTCTCGATAACGCCTCAGCGTTATCGGGTCTTTGCTATGCCTTGAAACAAAGCTCCAGTGTGTCTGGCTGAATCGTCGATTAGGCTTTTTCCTTCCAGGAAAGGAGAAGCCAATGCCAAGGCACAAGGATGTGGTGTTTCTAGGAAGCTCGCTCAGTGATCTCAAAGCGTTCCCGCTCGATGCCCGTAGGGCCGCCGGTTTTCAGTTGGATCTGTTGCAACAGGGCGAACAGCCTTTTGATTGCAAGCCGATGAAAACCATTGGCAGGGGCGTTAGCGAGATTCGGATCACTGAGGCGTCGGGAGCGTTCCGAGTGTTCTATGTGGTCAATCGGCCTGAGGCTGTTTACGTGCTGCACGCCTTGCGCAAAACCACGCAGAAAACCGAAGGGCGGGATATCGAACTGGCTCGCGCCAGATTGCAGGAGTTAGGTTAAACCCATGACCCATCAAAAAGTTTACGGTGAACGTTTCGGCAGTGTCTGGGACGCGTTGGAAGACACACCCCAGCAAGCCGCCAATATGCGCCTGCGTTCCAAGTTGCTCCTGGAACTGTGCCAAACCATCCGCAGTTGGGAGCTCTCACAAAAAGCTGCGGCGCAACGACTCGGCATCAGCCAGCCCCGTCTTAACGACGTTCTCACCGGCAAGATCGACAAACTCTCGCTGGATGCCTTGGTCAATTTGTCGGCCGCTGCGCAGATGAACGTGGATATTTGTTTCAACGGGCTGCCAGCGTAGAGCTGTCATCAACCCTTGCTAGCCTGCCGTTCAGTTTTCCCGGCAGGTTCGCGTCATGCTTCTTCGCCTATTGCTGTGCTGCATGCTGGCCACCGTCGCCCCCGCGACCCTGGCCATGACCCTCTACAAATCCACTGACGCCAATGGCGTGGTGTTCTTCAGCGACCGGCAAACCCCCGGCGCCCAGGCGTTCGTGATCCAAGAGCGCAAGCCCGAGCGGGTGCAGCGGCCGCTGCTCGACCGGCCCCGGCCCGTTTATCCACAGCAAGCCTACCGTTACCCGTTGCCCTGGCGTGGTGGTCCGTTTCGCCTGAGCCAGGGACCCAACGGCAGCTTCAGCCACACCGACGCCAAAAGCCGCTACGCCATGGACATCGCCATGCCCGAAGGCACGCCGATTATTGCGGCGCGCAGCGGGGTGGTGGTGAAAACCGAGAACGAACAGGTTGGGCGTGGCAGTGATGCGTCGGGGAATTTCGTGCGGGTGCAGCACGATGACGGCACTCAAGGCGTGTATCTGCACCTCAAGCAGGGCTCGGTCAGCGTGAGGGCCGGGCAGCGCGTGGCGGTGGGCAGCCCGCTGGCGTTGTCGGGCAATACCGGCAACAGCAGCGGGCCGCACCTGCACTTTGTGGTGCAGCAGACTACCGCGGCGGGGCTGGTGTCGATCCCGTATGAGTTCAGCCAGCCCGTGGGAGTATTGCCCAACTTTGCATTGGGCAATTGAGGGTCAGTCCAGCAGCAAGACCTTGGCCAGTACGATTTTCGGGCCTTTCATCTTCTTGATGATGATCCGCAGGCCTTCAACCTCCAGCACTTCCTCTTCTTCCGGCACGCGCTTGAGGGTGTCGTAGATCAGGCCGGCGAGGGTTTCGGCTTCTATGTGGTCGAGGTCGACGCCCAGCAGGCGTTCCACCTTGAACAGCGGCGTGTCGCCACGCACCAGCAGCTTGCCGGGTTGATAGGCGAGGATGCCGCGCTCGGCCTTGCGGTGTTCGTCCTGGATGTCGCCCACCAGCACTTCCAGCACGTCTTCCATGGTCAGGTAGCCGATGATCTTGCCATCGGCTTCCTCCACCAGGGCGAAGTGCGCGCCGCCTTTGCGGAACTGCTCCAGCAACTGCGACAGCGGCATATGCCGCGACACGCGCTCCAGCGGGCGGGTCAGCTCGGCCAGGTTGAACGACTCGGGAATGTGGTCCAGGGCCGCCAGTTCCAGCAACAGGTCCTTGATGTGCAACAGGCCGACAAACTCATTACGGTCAGCGTCATACACCGGGTAACGGCTGAATTTATGGCGGCGGAACAGCGCGAGGATTTCCTTGAGCGGGGCGTTGAAGTCCAGGGTTACCAGGTCTTCGCGGGAGTTGGCCCAGTCGACCACTTCCAGCTCGCCCATTTCCACGGCCGAGGCCAGCACGCGCATGCCTTGGTCGCTCGGGTCCTGGCCACGGCTCGAATGCAGGATCAGCTTGAGTTCTTCACGGCTGTAATGGTGTTCGTGGTGCGGGCCGGGCTCGCCTTGGCCGGCGATACGCAGGATCGCGTTGGCGCTGGCGTTAAGCAGGTAGATCGCCGGGTACATGGCCCAGTAGAACAGGTACAGCGGCACGGCGGTCCACAGCGACAGCAGCTCGGGTTTACGAATCGCCCAGGATTTTGGCGCCAGTTCACCGACCACGATGTGCAGGTAGGAAATCACGAAGAACGCCGCAAAGAACGACACACCCTTGATCACTTCCGGCGACTCGACACCCATGGCGCCCAGCAGCGGCTCCAGGATATGCGCAAACGCCGGCTCACCGACCCAGCCCAGGCCCAGCGAGGCGAGGGTGATACCCAGCTGGCAGGCCGACAGGTAGGCGTCGAGCTGGCTGTGCACGGTGCGCAGGATCTGCCCGCGCCAGCCGTTGGTGTGGGCGATGGCCTCGACCCGGGTGGAACGCAGTTTGACCATGGCAAATTCCGCCGCAACGAAGAAACCGTTGAGCAGTACCAGGATCAGTGCAAAAAGAATCATGCCGAAGTCGGCAAAGAGTGTGGCGAGGGTGATACCAGGGGAAGGGTCCATGATGGGGTTTTGCAGGTTCCGTGTGTTCAATAAGGGGTGACAGAAGGGCCTGAAGGGCAGGCGCAAGTCGGCCAATGTAGCGGCTGACGGGGCGCTTGCCTAGTGCCCGCTGCCGGGTGGGGCGTGGAATGCCATCTCCAAAACCATACAAATGCAAATGTGGGAGGGGGCAAGCCCCCTCCCACATTGGGTTTGTGTTGTTTACGGGTTATTCATCATTTCCAACCAACTGCGAACGGCTCACCTGCGCCGGCGGGAAATGGCAGGTGAAGGTGCTGCCATGCCCCAGCACGCTGCTGATTTCCAGGCGGGCGCGGTGGCGCAGCAGTACATGCTTGACGATGGCCAGGCCCAGCCCGGTGCCGCCGGTGTTGGAATTGCGGCTGGAGTCGACGCGGTAGAAGCGTTCGGTCAGGCGCGGCAGGTGCTTGGCGTCGATGCCGATGCCGGAGTCCTGCACGCTCAGGTGTGCGCCTTGCTCGTCGGCCCACCAGCGGATGCGGATATTGCCCTTGTCCTGGGTGTACTTCACGGCATTGAACACTAGGTTGGAAAACGCGCTGCGCAATTCGCCTTCGCTGCCCTTGAGCAGCACCGACGGGTCGGCTTCCAGGGTGATCTGCTGCCCGCGCTCGCCGGAGAGGGCCTGGGCATCATTCTTGATGGTCTTCAGCAGGCTCTGCACGGCCACCGGCTGGTTGTCCGAGGGATAGTCGGTGGCTTCCAGCTTGGCCAGCAACAGCAGGTCGTTGAGCAGGGTTTGCATGCGTGAGCCCTGCTGCTGCATTTGCTGCAGGGCACGGCTCCAGCGCGGGTTGATCTCGTCGACGTTGTCCAGCAGCGTTTCCAGGTAGCCGCAGATCACCGTCAGCGGCGTGCGCAGTTCGTGGGAGACGTTGGCGACGAAGTCTTTGCGCATCTGCTCAAGCTGGTGGATGCGGGTCACGTCGCGCACCAGCATCAAGTGTTCGTTGTTGCCGTAGCGCGTCAGGTACAGCTGGATGCGCACGCGGTCATTGGTGGGCGAGGGGATTTCCAGGGCTTCTTCGTAGTTCTCTTGCTCGAAGTACTCCTTGAAGCGCGGGTGGCGTACCAGGTTGGTTACCGGCTGGCCGCTGTCCTGGGGCGTCTTGAGGCCCAGCAGGGTCTCGGCGGCACGGTTCCACCATTCCAGGTTGCCGTCGCTGTCGAGCATGATCACTGCGTCTTTGAGTGCTGCGGTGGACTCCTGCACTCGGTCGATCACCGCTTGCAGGCGCCCGCGTACCCGTTGGTCGCGGCGTTGCAGGTGGTAGATGCTGTCGAACACCTCGCCCCACAGGCCGTAGCCGTCGGGTGGCGCTTCGTCGGGTTTGTGCTGGCGCAGCCATTCGTGCAGGCGCAGCAGTTGCTTGAGGGTCCAGCCCAGGTACAGGGCGATGCCGATGGCCAGGCTCCAGCCGTAATACCCGCTGACCAGTCCTACCAGCAGGCAGCCGGTGATCAACAACAGCATGTGGCGGATCAGGGTGCCATGCCAGTTCTGGTTCACTTAAACACGCGTCCTTGTCAGCTGTTAAGGAAGGGGAGGTATGGCTCAGCCTTTGGTGGAAAACCGATAGCCGGTGCCGCGCACGGTTTGTACCAGATTCTCGTAGGCATCGCCCAAGGCTTTGCGCAGGCGGCGGATGTGCACGTCCACGGTACGCTCTTCCACATACACGTTGCCGCCCCATACCTGGTCCAGCAGTTGGCCACGGGTGTAGGCGCGTTCCTGGTGGGTCATGAAAAATTGCAGCAGGCGGTATTCGGTGGGGCCCATCTCGGCCGGCTTGCCGTCGATAGTTACGCGGTGGCTGATCGGGTCCAGCACCAGGCCGTCGACTTCGATCGGTGCTTCGCCATCGGTCGGGCCGGCGCGGCGCAGTACGGCTTTCAGGCGTGCGACCAGCTCGCGTGGGGAAAAGGGTTTGGTGATGTAGTCATCGGCGCCGACTTCCAGGCCCTGGATCTTGTTGTCCTCTTCGCCCTTGGCGGTGAGCATGATGATCGGGATATCCCCGGTCAGCTCGTCACGCTTTAGGCGGCGGGCCAGTTCGATGCCGGAGGTGCCGGGAAGCATCCAGTCGAGCAGGATCAGGTCCGGCTTGCGATCGACGATAATGGCATGGGCCTGCTGGGAGTTCTCCGCCTCCAGGCAGTCGTAGCCGGCCATTTCCAACGCAACGGCGATCATCTCGCGGATGGGCGCTTCGTCGTCAACAATCAGAATGCTCCTGCCAACCATGCTCAAAAATCCTCTTGTCATTTAACTGTCTTGCGCCGCATTAGATAACGGAATTATTGCAGTCGTGTGACAGTAATTTAGTCGCTCGCGCAATTCGCGCCTCTGTGGGCTACGCTTGGGGTCCGAATCCTGACAACCACAAAAGGAAGGTTCCGATGACTTACAGCACTATTTCCTGGAAAGCCCTGCTGGTAACGGCGGCGTTGACCCTGCCGACCCTGGCGTTTGCGGCCGAGCCAGCGATGACCAAGGATGGGATGCTGGTGGACCACAAGGGGTTGACCCTCTACACCTTCGACAAGGATGCCGACGGCAAGTCGGTGTGCAAAGACCAATGCGCAACCAACTGGCCGCCGCTGAAAGCTGACTCTACCGACAAGCCGATGGGTGATTGGACGGTCATCACCCGCGATGACCAGACCAGCCAGTGGGCTTACAAAGGCAAACCGGTTTACACCTACAAGGATGACAAGAAGGCCGGTGACAAGACCGGTGACGGCAAGGGCGGGGCGTGGCACGTCATCAAGCCTTGAGCCGGCGGCACCGCTAAAAGCATCGGGGGCAAGCCCCCTCCCACAGTTGGAATGCATACCCCTGTGGGAGGGGGCTTGCCCCCGATGGCGCCGGTACAGCCAGCACAAAACACTCAGCGCAACCCGTAGTCCGCCACAATCCCGACAAAAATCGCCAAGCCGGCCCAGTGGTTGTGCAAAAACGCCTTGAAGCATTTCAGCCGGTCCTTGTCGCGGGTGTACCAGAACTCCCAGGCAAAACAACCCGCCGCCGCCAGCAGCCCCAGGTGGAACCAGCCGCCCAGTTCGAACCGCGCGCCCGCCAGCAGCAGGCACACCAGCGCCAGGCCTTGCAGGGTGAGGATGATCACACGGTCGGCATCGCCGAACAGAATCGCCGTGGATTTCACGCCGATCTTCAAGTCGTCGTCGCGGTCAGTCATCGCGTAATAGGTGTCGTAACCCACCGTCCACAGCAGGTTGGCGATATACAGCAGCCACGCCGCAGCAGGCAGGCTGCCGGTTTCGGCGGTGAACGCCATCGGCATGCCCCAGGAAAACGCCGCGCCCAATACCACCTGCGGGTAATAGGTGTAGCGCTTCATGAACGGGTAGCTCGCCGCCAGCGCCAGGCCGCCAAGGGACAGCAGGATGGTGGTGGCGTTGGTCAGCAGTACCAGCAGGAAACTGATGCCCATCAGCACCGCAAAAAACACCAGCGCTTCCTTGGAGCTGATCTTGCCGCTGACCAGCGGGCGCTGCTCGGTGCGCTTCACATGGCCGTCGACCTTGCGGTCGGCCCAGTCATTGATCACGCAGCCGCCGGCGCGGGTCAGCACCACGCCCAGTACGAAAATCACGATATTAATGAGCGAC
Organism: Pseudomonas sp. AC463; assembly: GCF_979253585.1. Taxonomy (NCBI): domain Bacteria; kingdom Pseudomonadati; phylum Pseudomonadota; class Gammaproteobacteria; order Pseudomonadales; family Pseudomonadaceae; genus Pseudomonas; species Pseudomonas sp. AC463. The sequence continues at coordinate 133,906 of NZ_CEEDDZ010000006.1, forward strand.
GGCGAGCCCTTGCCGGCAATCCACAGCGCCCACAATGTCGGCCACAGCAGCAGGTAGATGCCGATGGGCTTGTCCATGCGGGTCAACTGAATGAAATCCCAGGCCCTGGGGTTCAGGCGGTTGAGGGATTTGAGCAGCCATTGATACATCAGCAGTTCTCCGGATGGTCATGCAGGGCATGCCAGAAGCTGGGCAAGAAGATTTCCGCCACCAGCACGCTCAGCGCGCCACGATCGAAGCGCGAGCGCCGCGCCCACAGGCCGTCGGCTTGATCGGCCGTGGGCAGCCATTCGCGTGGGTAAGGGCACACCTCGATGGCCTGGCGGGTGAAGGCGTGGTCGCAGAACAGCAATTCGCCCAGCGAACGGCTGCCCAGTTCGTCCATATGCAAGCCGTCGCCCTGCAAGGCACTGCGCGCCGCCACGCTGCGGGCAAACACCCAGGGCTGGCCATGCCCACGCAAATACACCTCGCGTACCCAGCCGATACTGGCCGGCGCCAGGCCCAATGCGGCGCATTCGTCATCACGCAATGGTTGCCAGCCTTCGAACAGCGGCGTCACGCTGAAACCGTCGTTGGACAGCCACGTGAGCCGGCGCGTCAGCGAGCCTTCGTCGAACAGCCAATTGAGGGTCAAGGGCGCGGGCAATGGGCTCAGAAGGCTCTGGACCAGCCATTGGCAAGCATCGGGAGGGGTGATTGAGTGCGGCACGGTGCGTCAGTATTGGCAGCAAAAGAGGCCGCGAGCTTACCATGGCGCCCTGGACTTTTGCCGGGCTGAACCGGCCCCATGCGTCGATCGTGCTTGCATCTGCCGGCCCCGATCAGTACAAAACGCCCTGAGCCGCGCGGCAACGCTGGTCTATCGACCGCCGGCCAAGATGCCTGGACCCTGAGGAAGCAAGTGATGAAGAAGTGGCAATGTATTGTCTGTGGCCTGATCTACAACGAAGCCGACGGCTGGCCGGATGACGGAATCCTGCCTGGCACCCGTTGGGAAGACGTCCCGGAAGACTGGCTGTGCCCGGATTGCGGCGTGGGCAAAATGGATTTCGAAATGATCGAAATCGGTTAATTACTGTTTTCAGAAACGTACTACAAGGAGAAGGGAATGAACGCACCTGTCGTGATCATCGGCACAGGATTGGCCGGTTACAACGTGGCTCGGGAGTTTCGCAAGCTCGACAGCGAAACCCCGTTGCTGCTGATCACCGCAGATGACGGGCGCTCCTACTCCAAGCCCATGCTCTCCACCGGCTTTGGCAAGAACAAGGAAGCCGATGGCCTGAGCATGGCTGAACCGGGTGCCATGGCCGAGCAACTCAAGGCCGAAGTACGCACCCACACGCGCATCAGCGGCATCGACCCTGGCCACAAACGCCTGTGGATCGGCGAGGAAGCGGTGGCCTATCGCGACCTCATCCTGGCCTGGGGCGCCGAGACGGTTCGCGTGCCGGTCGAAGGCGATGCGGCAGAACTGATTTTCCCGATCAACGACCTCGAAGACTACGCCCGCTTTCGCGCGGCCGCCGCCGGCAAGCGCCGCGTGCTGGTACTGGGCGCCGGTCTGATCGGCTGTGAATTCGCCAACGACCTGATCCTGGGTGGCTATGAAATCGACCTGGTGGCCCCGTGCGAGCAAGTCATGCCGACCCTGCTGCACCCGGCGGCAGCCGCAGCGGTACAGGCCGGGCTGGAAAGCCTCGGCGCGCGCTTCCACCTGGGCCCGGTGCTCAACCGCCTGCAGCGCAGCGCTGACGGCCTGGAAGCGCACCTGTCGGACGGTGAAGTGATCCACTGCGACCTGGTGGTCTCCGCCATCGGCCTGCGCCCGCGCGTCGACCTGGCCGCCGCCGCCGGTTTGCAGACCAACCGTGGAATCATGGTGGACCGCCACCTCAAGACCTCCCACGCCAATATCTACGCGCTGGGTGACTGTGCCGAGGTCGACGGCCTCAACCTGCTGTACGTGATGCCGCTGATGAGCTGCGCCCGCGCCCTGGCCCAGACCCTGGCCGGCAATGCCACGGCCGTCAGCTACGGCCCGATGCCGGTGACGGTCAAGACCCCGGTCTGCCCGTTGGTGGTCTCGCCGCCGCCACGCGGCACTGAAGGCGTGTGGAGCGTCGAAGGCCAAGGCGCCGACATCAAGGCCTTGTGCCGCGACGCCAGCGGCCGCCTGCTGGGTTACGCGCTGACTGGCGCCGCCGTGATGGAAAAACTGGCCCTCAACAAAGAACTTCCGCCGTTGCTGGCGTAAATACTGGTCGTTCTGTCGGAATAACCCTGTTTTTCGCCCGAGAAAGGTCGCCGCGAGACTGGCGCGGCGTCCTAGGGCATGCCATCCTCACTCCCGTCTGCCGCAGAGTAGAGCCTGCGGCGCCTTGGGCGCTGCTCCGTCAGAGAGCAGCACGGACATAACAACAAAAAACCGTCAAAGAGGCTTCACTTATGCGTAAACCAGAACTCGCAGCCGCTATTGCAGAAAAAGCAGACCTGACCAAAGAACAGGCCAACCGCGTCCTCAACGCCGTTCTCGAAGAAATCACCGGCGCCCTGCACCGCAAAGACAGCGTCACCCTGGTGGGCTTCGGCACCTTCCTGCAACGCCACCGCGGCGCCCGCACCGGCAAAAACCCGCAAACCGGCGAGCCGGTGAAGATCAAGGCGAGCAACACCGTTGCGTTCAAGCCGGGCAAGTCGCTCAAAGACAGCGTCAACCCGTAAGAGCGGTACCGCCTGAAGGGAGGCGGGTGGTAGGAAAAATGGGCACGCCGACTGGGTCGGGTGCCCATTTTTTGTTGGAGTTGAAGGCTACGTATCCTGCATGTTTCGGCGCTGCCTTCTTATCCTCTTACCAGCTCGGCATTATTGTCGACCGGCTCTTTCCCGACGAGTTCTTCGTAACTTTCAGGTTCCGAACCGAGTTCCCCGGGATCATCTTCATACACGTACAGGCTGGTCTGGCTGTGTTTGTGCTCTTGCAATAAACGCAGGCCATCCCACGTGAACCGGGTTTCGCCCAATGGGTAGCCATCGTTGCCATGCTCGGTTTTTTCAATCCGCCGCCCCAGCGGGTCATAGGTCAACCTGACCACGCTGCCGTTTTCATTGCGTACTTCTATCAGCCGGCTTTCGGCGTCATACGCAAACCGCTGCACTCCACGTTTGGCGCTGCGTTTCTCAACCATCCGGCCAAATGCGTCGTAGCGGTAACGCTTGTCCTGATAGGTCAGCAGTTTGTTGTGCACCACCAACCCGGCGCCGGGTTGTGGGCCGTCGAGCAGGTTGGCGGCTGCGTCGTGAGCGCAGGCGACCGATACTGCTGTCAGATCACTAGGATCATCAGAAGTGGCCCGTTTCTTCTTTACTCAACAGTAGAGCGGATGCAAGAGAAGTATTCAGCGGGCCTATTTTTTACTGTTCATCACCGGATCGGCGAGGTTTTCGTCTCCGTCATTCATGCGTTGCAAGAGCTTGGTTGCCCGTGAAAAACCTTGAGCGGCGGAGCGCTCCAGCCACCGTCGGGCTTGTTCAAAATCCTGCTCGACTATCCACCCGTCAACGTACATTTTTGCCAAGTCAAATTGGCCGTGAGGATCACCGGACTCGGCCCTAGGAAAGTGAAATGTAACCTCTCGGGAGCCTGTATCAATTTCCCAATAGTCGCGCTTGTTGGCTTGGAAAAGGCGAACGGTTTGATCGTTCACCCATTCAACAGCGCCCAGCAGCGATTCGAAAAGACCGAGCGAGATGCCGATCCGTGTAACCGTGAAAAACTCTTCAGGGGTGTTTTTGGCACCTTGCACCAGAACGCCGATATTGATGTATTGATCCGTGCGCCAAGCTGCCGACGCAGTGAGCGTTTTTGACGGGTTTTTCAGCGAGCGTCCCGAGGTGCCTGAAAACTGATAATCACGTTTGACGATCTCTGCATGAAGCTTATGTATGGGATCGGTATCCCAGTTTTTGAGGGTCGCTAATGATAGGAGCGCCTCATTGATGTCTTCGATTAAGGACTTACGAACAGTGGGTTCCGTAGCGTCCGATGGCAACTTCTGCAAGTGCTTGAAAGAATGAGAGTAGGTGCAAACATTTGTGAGTGTTTGCTCTGCCTCTATTGGCGCTCGCTGAAGAATTATTTTGGCAACCCCACCAGTAGGCAGCTTGTACTTGGTGGAAAGGAGATAAATATAGAGGACAGCCGCCTCGCGAACACTATGAGCCTGTAGGCCGTCTGTTGAAGGGGCAATTTCGAGTGTTAATAAATATTTGCTCATCAGAGTTTCTATCTCGTCGCGTTAGGCAGTGAGTTGCCCACCGGATTAATCCCGATCTTTGGGAATGAAGGTGTTTGACCGGCTCTCTGTGCGGCTACTGAGTAGCCATTGACTCTACCTTGTTCAACTTTAAGAGCCTTGGCTCGCGTTACATTTTTTCTGATTATTGCGGACTCGTATTTATCCGAGCCTCCCCTATTGAGTCTGCGCACCTGAGATTGTGCTCGGTAGGACTTCCCATTTTAGGAAATTTTCCCTCCGCTGATACCGTACTTGTAAACCTGACCAGTCGTCTTGTTACGAATGACGTAGACGTGATTTACCTTGTTATTTTGTCTTGAGTTTCCGTTCGCCGCGCCACAGGTTTTCCATCCCCACGGGTCTATCCATGCAATCGGGTTGGGTGCGTATTGATAAAGGTTGAGTTCTCCGGCCAACCCAATCGGATCCGGCGTCGTAAATCGCCCCACATCCGGATCATAAAACCTGAACGTATTGAAATGCAGCCCCGTCTCCCGGTCCAGGTACTGCCCCTGAAAGCGCAGGTTCTGCTCCTCAATGTAATAAGGCTCGCGCACCTCCTCCAGCGTGTTGCCCCACACCCGATAGGTCGCGCGCCAGCCGTTGTGCCCATCGGCTTCTAAATATTGAGAACTAAATAAATCTGTTCTTTGTTCTGCGACGATTTTTTGTATTATTAACTCAAAGTGTTACTTGCTAACGCCAGGTCGAACTGCTTGTTTCCAAAAATGGATTTGGTTGCGAGTGCTTTTTTGAGTATGTCAGAATCCAGGCTCAGATTGTTTTTATAGGCAGCAAAAACGATGGTGAGAAACGGGAACGCATAATTATCAGGCTCTGCCAATACATCATCAATTAATGCAGTTGTGCCAAGAATGCAGTTCTCCGCCTTTGATAGGTAGAAAGCTTTCAAACGGTCAGTTATTTTTTTTGCAGTCTGACTTATTTCTGGCGGCGACGGCGTTCTAATGATACCGCCCACTTCGTCGCCAAACTGTTTTGTCTCTTCCGATAAGGAACTCTTCGAATAAAATGACGCGTTCAACAGCCGGCTATGATAAGGGGGGGATTGGTTTAGACAGAAGCTGAATGCCTCACATGTATAAATTTCCATTCCCGCGTAGTAACCATCAGCTTTGGTCAAATGCTGGAGGTAGATTTCTGCAAGTTTCTCCTTCGCGGCAAACAGGCTAAGTTTATTTTTGCTCACCTTAATGTCGATATGGGGAGACGCAATTTTCTTCAGTTCCGTCAGTAACACCGCTTCCACATTTTTACGAATTTCTAGGCTCATGTTATTCACTTGTAGATCAGAAGATTGAAGGTTGCGTTGTGCTGTGCGCCTTTTCCACCTAACGGTACCCCCGGCTTTCCTTTGGTATCAACCTTGAACGATCCTTTCGTTCCGGCGGAGGGCTTGATTGTGCCTCCGCCTAATTGTTGAGTGGTGTTGGCCGGCTTAGTCATGTCGAAGACCCCGGAGCCAGTTTGGTTCGGGGTCAGCTTCCCGGTACCGTGCTTGACTTCAAATACATGTAATTTTCCGTTGCGGTCCTTGGCTACGAAGTCAGCGCGGATACGTTTTCCGTTTACCTTCATGGTGACTTCTTCGGAGACGACCTTGAACCCATTCCTCTTCAGGTCATGGATCGCCTTGGTTCGGCCTTTATTACCACTGACCGCACTTTTGCAAGCCCAGCCCCATGGGTCAATCCAGGTCAGGGGATTTGGTGCGTATTGATAGAGGTTCAATCCGCCCAGCAACCCAATCGGATCCGGCGTCGTAAACCGCCCCACATCCGGATCATAAAACCTGAACGTATTGAAATGCAGCCCCGTCTCCCGGTCCAGGTACTGCCCCTGAAAGCGCAGGTTCTGCTCCTCAATGTAATAAGGCTCGCGCACCTCCTCCAGCGTGTTGCCCCACACTCGATACTTCGCTTGCCAGACGCTGTGCCCATCGGCTTCGGTGAGTTGCTCCGGCAACCCGTTCAGGTCGTTGTGGTAGTAACGAATCTTCTGCAGCGGCCCGGCACCGTCGACGCGTGCCAAGGGTTGGTAGCCTTCATCTTCATACACGTACAGGCTGGTCTGGCTGTGTTTGTGCTCTTGCAATAAACGCAGCCCATCCCACGTGAACCGGGTTTCGCCCAATGGGTAGCCATCGTTGCCATGCTCGGTTTTTTCAATCCGCCGCCCCAGCGGGTCATAGGTCAACCTGACCACGCTGCCGTTTTCATTGCGTACTTCTATCAGCCGGCTTTCGGCGTCATACGCAAACCGCTGCACTCCACGTTTGGCGCTGCGTTTCTCAACCATCCGGCCAAATGCGTCGTAGCGGTAACGCTTGTCCTGATAGGTCAGCAGTTTGTTGTGCACCACCAACCCGGCGCCGGGTTGTGGGCCGTCGAGCAGGTTGGCGGCGGCGTCGTAGCTGAAGGTTTCACGCTGGCCGTGCAGGCTGTCCTGGCTGGCGATGATGCGGCCGGTGGCGTCGTAGTGCAGCAACTGGCGATGTTGCGCGGCGGGTTGCTGGTCGAGTTTGCCGACCAGGTTGTCGGCGGGGTCGTATTCAAACTGTTTTTGCGCGGCCGCCGGCATCAACGATGGCTGGCCCGCAAGGCGCCGTTGGCGTGAGCGCAGGCGGCCGCTGCGGTCGTATTCGCTGCGGGTGCTGAGCTGGCCTTGGGTGCGCAGCACTTCGCGGTGCAGGCGGTCGCGCTCGAAGTCGCTGATGACTTGGCCGTCAAGGTTGATCTGGTGCAGATGGCCGCTGCCGTAGTACAGGCGGTTGAGCCAGCGGCCGTCCGGCAGTTGGCTCTGGATCAGGTTGCCGAGTTCGTCGTAGTGATGTTGCAGGTTGCCGGCTGAACTCTGTTCGGCCAGTAACTGGCCGAGGGCGTCGTAGGCGAAACCCAGGGTTTGGGCATTGCCTTGCAGGTCGGTGAAGGTGACGGCCGTGAGCTGATCGACCGCATCATAGCTATAGCCGGTGGACGATGGGCACGGGCGGCGTCTCGGGCACAACCGCCAAGCCATTGCCATACGGCGCCGGAACGGCAGTCACCGCAGTGATGTTGTCGAGCACGTCGTAGTCGTAGTGCTTGGCGCTGCCGTCGAGGTCTTGCTGTTCGGTCAGCCTGTCGCCTGCATCCCACGCAAACCGATAGCTTTCACCGTTCTCGTTGATCAGCGCTTGCAGCCGACCATAGCTGTCATAGCCGAACTGCACCTGCCGCCCATGGGCGTCGGTGCGTTGGCGTACCTGGCCGCGCCGGTTGTGTTGATAGAGTGTGGTGTGCCCGGCGTAGTCGGTATAGCCATAAACCTGCCCTCTTTTCTCCCGTTTTTATTGGGCGGCGAATAATGCTTGTGCGCTGAGTGCGGCCTTATTTACTCGTTCTGAGGCGATGGTGCTATCAATGCGCAAGTCGGGGGGTAACTTCTCATAGTCCATCGGCTCAGCATCAGAGATCGCTCCACGTAAGTGTGCGATAACTCTGAAAATAATGTGATGCATGCGCCAGCAGATGGATGGTTCAATGTTGTTCAGCTGTTGCTCTGTAGCGGGCTTGCTGACACCGCCTACCCAGATTTCTGACTCGAACGCGAATTGAATTTCGTCATATCCAGAGGACTCTTTTTTGTAGTCCGGATCACTGAAAAGAATCTTCCATCGAGGAATTTCCGAGAAAAGCATGCTGCAGAAAATCGGTCGGAACAGACGTTTTGAGGTGTCTACCTCGCTCAATGACACGGGTATTTGCGTATAAAATTTCGCAAAAACCTCGATCAGATGCCCCAGCGCAGGGGGGATGAGCTCGATATAGCGTGCAATAACAAACCCAGTCTCATCTGAAGAATTGAGGGCCGGGATATAAAAAAGATCGCCCGGTTTAGGTGACTTCAGGGTTTTCATGCAATGGCCTCATTTATGAACAGGATTTGATTTTGCTTGGTTTGAGGCCCAGCGCCTTCGCCGCAACTTTATAGTTTTTATAGTGAGATTTTCCACGCGCATCAGTGCGGCCTTTATTAATGGGTTCAATGACGTTGCCTGGGAATTTGCCCTTCGTTTTGTATTTCTCGCGATACGCTTGTTCATAGCCCTTGGCTTGAGTGTAAGTCATCTTGCCATCCTGGCCCTTCAACACTCTAAGCTCCCCTTTTCCGAGACGTGTGGACCTGTCGTGCTGTTTTTCACGTGCGGCGGGAAGTTGCTCTGTGTGACCAATGTAATACGGTGTTTTGGCATTGGGGGCGTAGAGTCCGTATACATAAAAACCAGGTTTGTTCAGCGGTGTTTGAACCCAGCCTAGTGGATCGCTCCAAGTAAAGGGATTTGCGCCGTACAAGTAGAGATTCAGGCCACCTTGCAACCCAATCGGATCCGGCGTCGTAAACCGCCCCACATCCGGATCATAAAACCTGAACGTATTGAAATGCAGCCCCGTCTCCCGGTCTAGGTACTGCCCCTGAAAGCGCAGGTTCTGCTCCTCAATGTAATAAGGCTTGCGCACCTCCTCCAGCGTGTTGCCCCACACCCGATACGTCGCCTGCCAGACGCTGTGCCCATCGGCTTCGGTGAGTTGCTCCGGCAACCCGTTCAGGTCGTTGTGGTAGTAACGAATCTTCTGCAGCGGCCCGGCACCGTCGACGCGTGCCAAGGGTTGGTAGCCTTCATCTTCATACACGTACAGGCTGGTCTGGCTGTGTTTGTGCTCTTGCAATAAACGCAGGCCATCCCACGTGAACCGGGTTTCGCCCAATGGGTAACCATCGTTGCCATGCTCGGTTTTTTCAATCCGCCGCCCCAGCGGGTCATAGGTCAACCTGACCACGCTGCCGTTTTCATTGCGTACTTCTATCAGCCGGCTTTCGGCGTCATACGCAAACCGCTGCACTCCACGTTTGGCGCTGCGTTTCTCAACCATCCGGCCAAATGCGTCGTAGCGGTAACGCTTGTCCTGATAGGTCAGCAGTTTGTTGTGCACCACCAACCCGGCGCCGGGTTGTGGGCCGTCGAGCAGGTTGGCGGCGGCGTCGTAGCTGAAGGTTTCACGCTGGCCGTGCAGGCTGTCCTGGCTGGCGATGATGCGGCCGGTGGCGTCGTAGTGCAGCAACTGGCGATGTTGCGCGGCGGGTTGCTGGTCGAGTTTGCCGACCAGGTTGTCGGCGGGGTCGTATTCAAACTGTTTTTGCGCGGCCGCCGGCATCAACGATGGCTGGCCCGCAAGGCGCCGTTGGCGTGAGCGCAGGCGGCCGCTGCGGTCGTATTCGCTGCGGGTGCTGAGCTGGCCTTGGGTGCGCAGCACTTCGCGGTGCAGGCGGTCGCGCTCGAAGTCGCTGATGACTTGGCCGTCGAGGTTGATCTGGTGCAGATGGCCGCTGCCGTAGTACAGGCGGTTGAGCCAGCGGCCGTCCGGCAGTTGGCTCTGGATCAGGTTGCCGAGTTCGTCGTAGTGATGTTGCAGGTTGCCGGCTGAACTCTGTTCGGCCAGTAACTGGCCGAGGGCGTCGTAGGCGAAACCCAGGGTTTGGGCATTGCCTTGCAGGTCGGTGAAGGTGACGGCCGTGAGCTGATCGACCGCATCATAGCTATAGCCGGTGCGGCCATCGTCGGTGGTTTTGGCAATCAACCTGCCGACCGCATCGCGCTCCAGCCGGTGGACGATGGGCGCGGGCGGCGTCTCGGGCACAACCGCCAAGCCATTGCCATACGGCGCCGGAACGGCAGTCACCGCAGTGATGTTGTCGAGCACGTCGTAGTCGTAGTGCTTGGCGCTGCCGTCGAGGTCTTGCTGTTCGGTCAGCCTGTCGCCTGCATCCCACGCAAACCGATAGCTTTCACCGTTCTCGTTGATCAGCGCTTGCAGCCGACCATAGCTGTCATAGCCGAACTGCACCTGCCGCCCATGGGCGTCGGTGCGTTGGCGTACCTGGCCGCGCCGGTTGTGCTGGTAGAGCGTGGTGTGTCCTGCCGGGTCGGTGTAGCCCACCAACTGACCGCTGACATCCCGCTGGAAGTGTTCGGTGCGCCCGTCCGGCAGTTGGCTGCTCAGCAGTCGGCCCTGAGCGTCATAGCTGAACTGCGTGCGTTCGCCGAGGGCATCGGTGATGACTTGCAGGTAACCGCGCTCGTCGTAGCTGAAGCGAGTTGGGTAACCTGAGCAATCGACATGCTCGACCAGTTGCCCGAGCGGGTTCCAGCGCAGCTTTTTGCTTTTGCCGGTGGCATCGACAATTTCTACCGGCTGGCCGTGGGCGTCGTAGCGGTAGCGGGTGATATACCCCAGCGGGTCGGTTTCGGCGGTGCAGTTGCCGCGTGGGTCGTAGCGATACTGCCAACTGTTGTCAGCGGCGTCGGTTTCCACCAGCGGCAGTGCCCAATGTTCCAGCCACAAGGTCGAATCACTGCGGCCCAGCGGGTCGCTCTCGCCGATCAGGTTACCGGCCTCGTCATAGCTGTATTCATAGCGGCCACCCTGTGGGTCGGTGGCGCTGAGCAACTGGCGCTCGTCGTTCCATTCGAACAGCCACGTCAGGCCAAGGTTGTCGCTGTACTGAATGATCTGGTGCTGAGTGTTCCAGTGTCGGGTGCTGACGCGTTGCAGGCTGTCGGTGATCTGGGTGAAGCCAGCCTGCAAGTCGTAGTCGAACTGGTAAGCGTCGCCCTCATCGGTCCAATGCCGGACCACACGCCATTCCAGGTTTTCAACACAGGCCCACTCATAGAAACAGCGCAACCCGGTGGGCAGTTGATGCTCGACCATTCGGCGCCCCGCATCGTAGACGAAGTGGCGTTGTACCTGATCGGTGGCATCGCGCACTTGTGCCAGGCTGCCAGCAGCGTCGTAGCCGTAGCTGACCAGCACTTCACGACGATGGTCGGGATACAGGCGCTCAATGCGGGTCAGGTGGCCCTGATCACGGATCAGCTCAACTTGTACCAGATCAAAGGTATCGCGCAGGCGTACCAGGCGCCCGGCTTCGTCATAGTCGATATGGATGCGGTTGTCGTTGCGGTCACCAAGTTGAATCAGGCGCAGCAACGATGCGTTTGCCGCAGTTGGCTCGAACAACCGGTACAGGCCATCGTCGCTTTCAATCAACAATTGCCCGTTTAGGTGTCTGCGCACGACGAGCCCCTCACCAGCGCTGAACACCGCGCCGCCCAGAGGAATGGCGCCCATGTTGATAGGGCGGCCCTGTTCGTCGGTGTACACCAGTGTTTCGCCGCCCTCGGGATGCGGGCGGACTTCGACGCACACCTCATACGGCACGCTCCAGCCCGCGCCGAACAGGCTGGCGGTGCGCTCATCACGGCTGTTGTAGAAGCGCTGCCAGTCAATCGGCAAAATGCCGGGCAGTACGAAATCCAACTCATCCACACCGCCCAGCACTTTCGCGCCAGTGGCTGCGTGCACCGGGTTCGACGAACCCATCGCCGCGTTGGCCATCGCCCCCATCGCACTGCTGACGGCCATCGCGGTCGCGCCGCCAATCAGCATGCACGGCAGCTTGCTGAAGAACTTGCCCTTGCCACCCTTGAGCATTAACAGCGCAGTCACCGCCAAGCCCACCCCCGGGGTCTTGCCGCTGCGAATCTCACGCACCACCACCGAGCCGCCGCCAATGGTCACATTGGATGAAATCAACCCGGACGAAACCACGGTTGCATCGCACGTGCTGCGATCACCGCTGCGTACCGCCGGCTGACCATTGATCGTGACCTTGTCCGAACCTTCGGCCAGGAACTGCGGCGGCATGGGTGGGTGCTTCATGCACACCACCAGGTCCAGCGGTTTGGGCACCGCGCCTGGCGCCGGCGTGGCGACAGTCGGGCGCCACATCTGCGAGAAGAAACTCTCGGCCATGTCCAGATAACCGGGCTCTGGCGCGGGCTGTTCCAGCTCGGTACCGGCCGGCGCAACATGGGAGCTGATTGCCCCGGCGGCACGAGCGGCGGGGATGTTGTTGGTCAGGGTGTCGGTGGAGCCGGTGAGAATGTTCGCCTGCACCGTGGGCGGAAAGAGGGCGTTGCTAAAGCTCTCGCATAAATTCGATAAGCCTTTGTCCGCCCCCGTCTTGCTCATGGCCAGCCCGACAATCGTGCCCACCACAGCCCCCAGCAAAAAGCAGCCGAGGCCGCCGGTGGCCACGGTAATGCCGGTGGCCGCTACCACGGCGGCGGTCGCCACGGCAGTGATCGCGATATTGGCCGCAACCTCCAACACCCCGCCAAGGATGTCGGCCATCATCGAAGTGTGGGAGAGCGCATCGCCCATCCGGGCGGCCCATAGAGCGTCAGACATGCAGTGGGCTCATCAGGAAACAGCGTCGAACGACAGCGAATTCTTGATCAGCGCCCAGTGCGCCGCCTCGGCCTCCCCGAGCTTCTCGGCCTTCACATAACTCAAGGCAAGCATCTTGCGCGTGCCCGGCAGCACCAGCGCCAACTGGTACTGGAACACCTTGTCATTGCCCTTGTTGAACTGGCTGCGCAGCTCGATGCCTTGCACCTCTTGGGCGGCGCCCAGGCGCACGTCGACGCTGGGTTGGCAGCGCAAGTCCTGCACCTGTTTTTCCAGGCGCTGGAGCTGGTCGTTGAAGTTACTGTGCAGGGTTTCGCCTTCGGCCAGTAGGCTGCGGCTGACGATCAAGGAAGTGCCCAGCTCGGGGAACTTGAGGATGTTGATCGTGGCGTCCTGCAGCTCGGCGGCCGGCAGTTGAAACTGGAATTCGTTGATTCGGTACGTCATGGCAAACACATCTCGTCAGGAGCTTTTGGGCGCGGGGAAGGCGGCGTTGATATTGGCGTCGATGCTCGCCTTGACGCCCTGGCCGTCAGGCGTGGCGCCGGCGCCGCCGCCGTTGTTCAGGTGCAGCACTCCGCCGGTGTTGAACTCGGCATCGCCGCTGGCGTAGAAGCTGATTTGCACGCCGGTGAGGTTGATCTGCCCGCTGGCATTCAACTCCAGGATGCTTTCGCCACAGACCAGGCGCAGGTTTTCACCCACTTCGATGACGTAGCTCTGGCTGATGCTGTCGGTCTTGCGCTGGCCCACCGAGAGGATGTCTTCCTGCTTGACGATGCGCACACGGTCATTGCCGATCGTCACTACCTCGTCATGCCCGATGCTCTTGTTCCGGTCATGCCCCACCGAGTGGCTTTCATCCACCTCAACCACGATGTCCTGGTTCCTTTCGGCATGGATATACAACTGCTCCAACCCCTTCTTGTCCTCCATGCGGATTTCATTGAAGTTGGCCGGCGTGCCGCCCTTGCTGGAGCGGCTTTTCATGCCGCTCTGGGTCGCGTTTTCCGGCAGGTCGTAAGGCACGGTCTGCTCGGCGTTGTAGACACGGCCGGTGATGATCGGCCGGTCGGGGTCGCCTTCGAGGAAGCTCACGATCACTTCCTGGCCGATGCGGGGGATCTGCATCGAGCCCCAGTTCTTGCCGGCCCAGGATTGCGACACGCGAATCCAGCAGGAGCTGTTTTCGTTGGACTGGTCGTGGCGGTCCCAGTAGAAGTGCACCTTCACGCGGCCGTACTGGTCGGTCCAGATTTCCTCGCCCTTGGGCCCCACCACCAGTGCAGTCTGCGGGCCTTTGACGATGGGCCGGTGGGTGCTGGCCAGCGGGCGGTAGCTTTGCTGGGCGTCGATGCAGGTGAGGACGCTTTCGAACTGCGCCGAGCCGGAACCGCCGCCGCTTTCCAGGCTTTCCTGGGTGATGTAGTAGCGGATGCCGACGATCAGGTATTCGCGGTTCTGGTCCTGGCGACTGAAGCCGGTGAGGCTGAACAGATGGCCCGAGCCCAGGCCGCGCGCGTTGCCGCTGAAATTGACCTGCTCATGCAGGGCCTGCAGCGCTTCGATGCGGGTGCGCGCGTAGTGTTCGCCGTCGGCGCTTTGCACGTAGGTGCCGGGGTAGTCATACAGCGGGTAGTCACCGGCGGCGTGCGGGCGCGGCATGGCCGAGCGCACGTCGATGCTGGCGCTGGGGCGCTGGAAGTCGTAGTCGTTCAGCTCCAGCGAACCCGGCTGTACTTCCTGCGCCAGGTGCCAGTCGTGCATATGGTCGCGTTCGCGCTGCTGCTCGTCCTTGGGGTAATACGGGATCGACGCGTAGCCCGGCACCGTGGTGTGGGCGCCGTAGGCGTCGGCCAGCACCAGCACATGGCGGTCCTGTTCATGGCGGAAGAAGTAGTAGATGCCTTCTTGTTCCATCAGGCGGCTGACGAAATCGAAGCTGGTCTCGCGGTACTGCACGCAGTATTCCCACTCGCGATACGGTCGGCTGAGGGCGTCTTCGAAGTCGGAAAAACCCAGGTCGCGGAACACCTGCTTGATGATTTGCGGGATGCTCAGGTTCTGGAAAATCCGGCAGTCCGAAGTGCGGCTGAGCAGCCAGAACCACGGGCGCAGTATCACTTGGTAGCTGGCGAACTGGCCCTGGTCGATGTTCTGGCTGCAGCGCGCGACGATGCCGTGGAAATGCCGTTCGCCACCGTCCGCCAGTTGCACGCCGACGCTCATCGGCTTGCCGAGCAACTGGTTGAGGTCGATGTTGGCGTCCAGGGACGTCAGTTGCAGCTCGTAGGTGAACAGCCGCCCAAGCTCTTCGCCGCCGCCCATTCCATTGAGCAGCAGCACATCCGGCCCGAGGGGGCTGGTGATTTTGGCCAGGCGTGAGGCTTGGTTGAATAGCATCGAAATATCCTAATAACTGAAGGAACCCAGTTCAAAATGTGGAAGGGAGCAAGCCCCCTCCCACAGTTTTAACCGCATTCCATCAGCCAAACTGGTAGTGCAATTCATTATCCCGACTGCTGATCCGCACCCCCGCCAGCGCCTTGCCTTCGAGCATGCGCGTGAGGAATTCACGGCTCATGTCCGGCAGCAAACTGTTGGTGAGGATGGTGTCGATCATGCGTCCGCCGCTCTCGGTTTCGGTACAGCGCGAGACGATCAGGTCGACCACCGCGTCGTCGTAGTCGAAGGCGACTTTGTGGGTGTTTTCCACGCGCTTCTTGATGCGGCCCAGCTGCAGGCGAGTGATCGCCTTGAGCATCTCGTCGCTCAGCGGGTAGTACGGGATGGTCACCAGGCGGCCGAGCAGCGCCGGCGGGAAGATCTCCAGCAGCGGCTGGCGCAGGGCCTTGGCGATTTCCTCGGGTTCGGGGATGTTCGCCGGGTCTTTGCAGACCCGGGAAATCAACTCGGTGCCGGCGTTGGTGGTCAGCAGGATCAGGGTGTTCTTGAAGTCGATCACGCGGCCTTCGCCGTCTTCCATCACGCCCTTGTCGAAGACCTGGAAGAAGATCTCATGCACGTCCGGATGGGCTTTTTCCACCTCGTCCAGCAGCACCACGCTGTAGGGTTTGCGTCGCACCGCTTCGGTCAGCACACCGCCTTCGCCGTAGCCGATATAGCCCGGTGGCGCGCCCTTGAGTGTGGACACGGTATGGGCTTCCTGGAACTCGCTCATGTTGATGGTGATCACGTTCTGCTCGCCGCCGTACATGGCTTCGGCCAGGGCCAGGGCGGTTTCGGTCTTGCCCACGCCGGAGGTGCCGGCGAGCATGAACACGCCAATCGGCTTGCTCGGGTTGTCGAGGCCGGCGCGGGAGGTCTGGATGCGCTTGGCGATCATCTGCAAGGCGTGGTCCTGGCCGATGATGCGTTTTTTCAGGTGCTGGTCGAGGTTGAGCACCGTCTCCAGCTCGTTGCGCGCCATGCGGCCCACCGGGATGCCGGTCCAGTCGGCGACCACCGAGGCCACGGCCTGGTAGTCCACGGTCGGCAGGATCAGCGGGGTTTCGCCTTGCAGGGCGGTGAGGCGCTGTTGCAGGTCGACCAGCTGCGCACGCAATTCGTCGTTGCCACTGTCCACCACGCCAGCTTTTTCACGCAGGGTCGCGCGGGTCGCCAGCAGCTCGTCCACCAGGGTTTTCTCTTCGGCCCAGCGGCTTTCCAAAGTCGCCAGACGCTCGCGTTCGGCACTCAGCAAGGCTTCGCTGTTGCTCTGGCGCGCGCCGATGTCGATGCCGATGGCATGCTCGCGGGCGATGATCTGCAGCTCGGTTTCCAGCGCCTCGATACGACGGCGGCTGTCGTCGACTTCGGCCGGTACCGCGTGCAGGCTGATGGCGACGCGGGCGCAGGCGGTGTCCAGCAGGCTCACGGATTTGTCCGGCAACTGGCGTGCCGGAATGTAGCGGTGCGAGAGCTTCACCGAGGCTTCCAGGGCTTCGTCGAGGATCTGCACCTGGTGGTGTTTTTCCATGGTCGAGGCCACGCCGCGCATCATCAGCAGCGCCTTGTCTTCCGACGGCTCGGCCACCTGTACCACCTGGAAACGGCGGGTCAGGGCCGGGTCTTTCTCGATGTGCTTTTTGTACTCGGCCCAGGTGGTGGCGGCCACGGTGCGCAGGGTGCCACGGGCGAGGGCGGGCTTGAGCAGGTTGGCCGCATCACCCGTGCCGGCAGCGCCACCGGCACCCACCAGGGTGTGGGCTTCGTCGATAAACAGGATGATCGGCTTGGGCGAGGCCTGCACGTCTTCGATGACCTGGCGCAGGCGCTGTTCGAACTCGCCTTTCATGCTCGCGCCGGCTTGCAGCAGGCCGACGTCAAGGCTGCGCAGCTCCACGTCCTTGAGCGCGGGCGGCACGTCGCCGGCGACGATGCGCAGGGCGAAACCTTCGACCACGGCAGTCTTGCCCACGCCGGCTTCACCGGTGAGGATCGGGTTGTTCTGGCGGCGGCGCATGAGGATGTCCACCAGTTGGCGGATCTCTTCGTCACGCCCGACGATAGGGTCGAGCTTGCCGCTGCGCGCCTGTTCGGTCAGGTCGACGGTGAAGCGCTTGAGGGCTTCCTGCTTGCCCATCGCGCTCGGCGCCATGGCACCGCTGGCTTCGCCCGGCACGCCGGCGTTGAAGCCATCGCTGGCACTCAAGGCATTCTCGGGCGAATCGCCGACGTACTCGTCAAACCGCTCGCTCAGGGCTTCGGCCTTGATCTTGTCGAACTCCGACGACAAGCCCAGCAGCGCGTGGCGCAGGCTTGGCGTCTTCAAAATGCCCAGCACCAGGTAGCCGGTGCGCACCTGGCTTTCGCCGAACATCAGGCTGCCGTAGACCCAGCCGCGTTCCACGGCTTCTTCCACGTGGGAGGACAGGTCGGTGATCGAGGTCGAGCCGCGCGGCAGGCGGTCCAGGGCTTCGGTGAGGTCGCGGGCCAGGCGTGCCGGCTCCACGTTGAACTGGCGGATGATGCGGTGCAGGTCCGAGTCCTGCAGTTGCAGCAACTGGTGAAACCAGTGGGCCAGTTCCACATACGGGTTGCCCCGCAGTTTGCAGAACACCGTGGCGGCTTCGATGGCCTTGTAGGCCACGCTGTTGAGTTTGCCGAACAGTGCGGCGCGACTGATTTCACCCATGCTCTGGATTCCTTGAGGTGGTGGCGTGGTCGGCGTAATGCCGGGCCAGGATTAGGTCGTTGGCGTCTCGCTCGGGTTGGCCGAGCCAGGTGTTGAAGCCCAGGCGGAACTGCCCGTTAAGCTGCAGTTTCGGGACTTCGGGTTGTTGCAGAATCAGGTTCAAGTCCCAGTCCAGTTCATGGCCCAGGTACTCGGCCACCCAGGCCACCAGCTCGTTGAACGGCGAGTGGCCGGGCAGCATGCCCATGTAGTCATCGAGCTTGAGCGGGCCGAGGCGGATGCGGAATTTATGCTGGCGGTCCCATACGTGGCTGCCCAGGCAGAAGTCCACGCCTAACTGGTTGGCGCTGACACTCACGCGGCTGCGTTCGGGCAACTCCAGCCATTGGCCGACGTATTCTTCAATCTCCACCGGCAGGCCGAAATACTCGCTGAGGATGGCTTTCAACCCATCCGGGTAGCGGGTTTGCGCCGACAGGTGGCCGCTGTAATGCAGCTTGGCGGTGTCCGGGATGAGTCCCTGATTCAGCAGGCTTGGCATGCCCCGGCCACTCAAGGCGGCGAGGCGCGCGGACCAATAGTCGTCGTCCGGGCGGTCGTGGCTGACGGTCGGCCGCGCTTCGGCCCAGGCCCGGTAGAACAGGCTCAGCAGGCGATGGTGGAACACATCCAGGAATTGCTTGCTGGTGCTGTCGGCGTTGTTGCGCTGGCGCTCGCGCACGTACTCGGTGATGTGCAGCGGCAGCGGGCCGTTGGGGCCACCGAGGCCGAAGAAGAACTGCTCCAGCCGCGCCGGCTTGCCATCGCCGCCAGGGTCGACCGAGGCCAGGGTGGCCGGGGCGAAGGTACAATCGGCCTGCTGCCCAAGGCGCAGCGGGTCGTCCGCCAGGCGCAGGGAATGACCCAGGCGCGGCAGGTCCGGCGATTCGCACTCGATTCGCCGCAGCGCCTGGAAGAAGTCATATTCCCAGGGCTCCTGATGCATCGCATCCAGGGTACTCACAGGGTCGGACGCCGCCCGGGCTTGGCTTTCCATCGCATGATCTCGCCGCGTTCGGTGGTACGGATCACCGTCTCGGTAAAGCTGTTGATTGACACGTAGCGTGCCAGGAAGCGCTCCAGCACCGCACCGAGCAGGAACACGCCGGTGCCGCGAAACGCGTTTTCATCGAATTCCAGGGTGATTTCCAGGCCGCGCCCAAATACGATCGGGCCCGGCATCGGCAGGCGCCGGGTCACGGCTTTGCTGCTGACTTCGCGCAGGCCTTCGATCTGCAATTGCAGCGCGGCGTCGTTGCTGTCGCCGTACAGGCGCAGCAGTTCTCGCAGCGCGCCGGCGCCCTGGCCCTGTTCGCTCAAGGACAGGTAGTTGAGCGACAACTGGCTGATCAGGCGCCAGGCCTTGGCGTCGTGGGCATGGCTGGCGCGTGGGCGGCTTGGGCCGGCTACGCAGCGCACGGCCAGTACCGGGGCGCTGTCGGCCAGGGTGAAGTCGGTCTTGCCGTTGCCCACGCTCATGAACAGCGGCAAGTCGCGGTTGGTGCACAGCGCGGTCACGCCGAGCTGGCGCAGGTCGTGGCCATACGGCGCCTGGCGGCTGTCCACCAGGCTGACGAAGGTTTCGCTGCCCACGTAGGTGGAGCGCGGGCCGTTGCGGCGTTGGTCGCTGGACAATACGCGGGGCTCGCGACGCACTGTGTAGTAGGCCTGGTCACGGCCATAACGGGACGGGTCGCGCACCGCGTAGAACGGCAGGAACGGCTGCTCCGGTCCGGTGCCGTGGCCGGTGATGCCGCTCAGGGAATGAATTTCGAAATCCATCGGCCGCGTGCGGTCGGCGATCACATGGTGTTCGTTGACCCGGTCGGACAAGTGGATACGGTCCACGCGCTTGGGGAACAAGTTGATCGCCGGCGTGCAGAACGGCAAAAACTGCGCCGCGCCGACGCTGCCTTCCAGGCTCGGTTCGTGGCGGTCGAACAGCACGATCAGCTCCAGCTCCTGGCCGTCGCAGCGTTTGACCGCGCGGCCGAGCTCGGCGAATTCGACGAACAGGTAGCGATGGGGCAGGGCGAAGTATTCCTGCAACAGGCGATAGCCCTGGAACGCCCGCGCCACCACCGGCATGGCCGCGTCGGCGTCGTCAAAACCACGGGAACGCAGCGCGTCTGGCGGCAGGCGCTCGACCCAATCGCCGCCGGGCTTGCGTGCAAACACCGCGCAGGCGTTGCCGAGCAGCTGTTCGTAAAGGCGGAACGGTTGCTCGTCGGCACCGCTGAGGTACAGCGGCAGGTTGTCGAGGTCGAGGCTGTTGAAGGGCAATTCAGCGCCGGTGCGCAGGGTCAGGCGCAGACCGGCCTTGGCTTTCGGCTCGCTGGCGGCAAGGCGGCCGAGCACGGCGGCGGGGTTGCCGAAGTACTCGGCGTTGCTCACCTGCAGCGGCCACAGCGTCACCGGGTGGGCGGTGCGGTACTCGCAGCAGGTCTGGGTTTCACGGCCCAGGGCGGCGCGCAACACGGTATCGCGCGGCAGCGGGAAACCACTGGCCAGGGAGCCTTCGTCGGGATCGGTCTGCAACTGCACCACGGTCATCGACGGAGTCGGCGCCAGGTAGTGCGGGTAGGCAATTTCCAGCAGGTTGTGGGTGAAGGTCGGGTACTCGGCGTCGAGCTTGAGTTGCACGCGGGCGGTCAGGTAGGCAAAACCTTCGAGCAGGCGTTCGACGTACGGGTCGGCGCAGTCCATGCCGGACAGGGTCAGCCGACTGGCGATCTTCGGGTATTCCTTGGCGAACTCGGCGGCGCTTTCGCGCACGTGGTGCAGTTCCTGGTTGTACAGCTCCAGCAGGCGCGGGTTCATGGGCGTCTCCGCTGGTCGGCGTTGACCACACGCACGTGGCCGGATTCCAGGTCGAGGTCGGTTTGCAGCAACAGGCGCAACGGCACCGGCTGCGCCCACAGGTCGCCTTCGATCTCGAAACTCAGCGCGTTGTGGTTCATCTCGCCATGCCCGACCCGCGCCTTGACGCGCAGGGTGTGGCGCAAGATACGCGGTTCAAAGGTGGCAATCGCCTGGTAGATCAAGGCTTCGAGCGCCTTGATATCCACGCTGGAAACGCTGTTGCCCGCCAGCGCCGGCAGGCCGTAATTGACCACCGACGTACCGGCCGGGGTGTGCAGCGTGGCATCGGCATCCAGCAACGACGTGGTGTTGAGCAGCCACGCCAGGTCGCGCAGCACCGAGGCTTTTAATTGGGTCAGGGACAGCACGCGTTTGTCGGCGCTTTCCTTGGGATTGGTTGGGTCGTCGTCGGTCAACCGGTCCAGCAGGGACGGTTGCAGACGGTCGCGGGAAGCGATTTCAGTTACCACCAAAGCAGCTCCACGGACGGGTTGCGAGAGGAACAAAAACCTTTGGGCCGCAGCGCGAGGCCGCGGCCACAAAGGCTATCAGCGCTTGGTGTTGGAACGGATGTTCCAGCCAAACTTGATCGCGCCGCCGTCTTTGGTGCCGTCGGCTTTCTGCGGCTGGTAGTCGACCATCACTTGGGCAAAGTTCAGGGTGACGTTCTCGGTCAGACGGTCATCGGAGCCCGAACCGCCGGTGCTCAGCGAGGTAACCAGCACTTCTTCCAGGTTGATCACCATGTACTCGACCTGGCTTTCGCCACCGGCCTTGCGCACGGTGAGCTTGACCTTGTCGATGTGCTTGCCGCTGGCGCAGTGCATCATCAGGTTCGGCGAGGCCTTGTCGACGTACTTGGTCAGCGACAGGTCCTGGATATTCACCTTGCCCGCACCGCCGCCACCGCCCACGTGCATGTTGCCGGACTGGGCCATGCCCCAGCTCCAGTTCAGCACGTCGATTTCGTCCTTGTGGGCCTTGTCCATGGACTCGCCCTTGATGTCGCCGATCTTGATGAAAATATCAACAGCCATGTTTTCTCCCTGTGTGGCGCTTGCCACTGAATTTGGTTATGCCCCAAAGGGCACTGCTTTTGTGTGGGAGGGGGCTTGCCCCCGATGCAGGCAACTCGGTCTGTCAGGCAGGCCGAGGTGATGCTATCGGGGGCAAGCCCCCTCTCACAGGAGAGCGAGGCGCTTAGGCGCTTTTTGCCGAAGGCAGCTTCGATACCAGGCGCAGCGACACGGTCAGCCCTTCGAGCTGGTAGTGCGGGCGCAGGTAGAACTTGGAGTTGTAGTACCCCGGGTTGCCTTCGACGTCTTCCACGATCACTTCGGCGGCAGCCAACGGGTGCTGGGCCTTGGTGGTTTCGGTGGAGTGCGCCGGGTCGCCGTCGACGTAGTTGAGGATCCAGTCCTGCAACCAGCGCTGCATTTCGTCCTTCTCTTTGAAGGAACCGATCTTGTCGCGCACGATGCACTTCAAGTAGTGGGCGAAACGGCAGGTGGCGAACAGGTACGGCAGGCGCGCGGCCAGGTTGGCGTTGGCGGTGGCGTCCGGGTCGTCGTATTCGGCCGGTTTCTGCAGCGACTGCGCGCCAATGAACGCGGCGAAGTCGGTGTTTTTCTTGTGCAGCAGCGGCATGAAACCGTTCTTCGCCAGCTCCGCTTCACGGCGGTCGCTGATGGCGATTTCGGTCGGGCACTTCATGTCCACACCACCGTCGTCGGTAGGGAAGGTGTGCGCCGGCAGGTTTTCCACTTCGCCGCCGGACTCCACGCCACGGATGCGCGAGCACCAGCCGTAATGTTTGAACGAACGGTTGATGTTCACCGCCATCGCGTAGGCAGCGTTGGCCCAGGTGTATTTGGAGCTGTCGGCGCCGTCGGTGTTTTCTTCGAAGGCGAAGGCTTCCACCGGGTCGGTCTTGGCGCCGTACGGCAGGCGCGCGAGGAAGCGCGGCATGGTCAGGCCGATGTAGCGCGAGTCTTCCGATTCACGCAGCGAGCGCCAGCCGGCGTATTCCGGGGTGGTGAAGATCTTGGTCAGGTCGCGCGGGTTCGACAGTTCCTGCCACGAGCCCATGCCCATCACGGTCGGCGAGGCCGCAGCGATGAACGGGGCGTGCATGGCGGCGCAGACTTTCGACAGCTCGCCCAGCAGCTCAACGTCTGGCGGCGACTGGTCGAAGTAGTAGTCGCCGACCAGGCAGCCGTAAGGTTCGCCGCCGAACTGGCCGTATTCTTCTTCGTACATCTTCTTGAAGATCGGGCTCTGGTCCCACGCGGTGCCCTTGAATTTTTTCAGGGTCTTGTGCAGGTCTGGCTTGGAGATGTTGAGCACGCGAATCTTCAGCTGCTCATCGCTCTCGGTGTTGTTGACCAGGTAGTGCAGGCCACGCCAGGCGCTTTCCAGCTGCTGGAAATCCTGGTGATGGATGATCTGGTTGACCTGGGCGGTGAGCTTGGCGTCGATGGCGGCGATGATCGATTCAATCGACTTGATCGCGTCGTTGGACACCAGGTCGGTTTGCGCCAAAGCCTGTTCAGCCAGGGTGCGCACGGCGGTTTCCACGGCTTCGCGGGCACGCTCGGTCTTGGGCTTGAACTCTTGCAGCAGCAGGTTGGCGAACTCGCTGGCTTCTTCGGTGGCACCCAGGATCTGGCTGCCTTCGCGGGCGGTATTGTCGGTCATGGTTACTGATCCCCTGCAGGCTTGGGCGCGCTGGCAAGTGCTTGCAGCAGTGCCGGGTCCTTGATCGCCTTCATGATGATTTCTTCAGCGCCGGTTTTGCCGTCCATGTAGGTCAGCAGGTTGGCCAGCTGGGTGCGGGCTTCGAGCAACTGGTTCAGCGCGTCGACCTTGCGGGCCACGGCGGCCGGGCTGAAGTCGTCCATGCTTTCGAAGGTGATGTCCAGGCTCAGGTTGCCTTCGCCGGTCAGCTCATTCGGTACGTGGAACGCCACGCGCGGCTGCATGGCCTTGAGGCGCGAGTCGAAGTTGTCGACGTCCACTTCAAGGAACTTGCGGTCGGCCACCGGGGCCAGAGGCTCGGCAGGCTTGCCGGCGAGGTCGGCCATCACACCCATCACGAAGGGCAGCTGGACCTTTTTCTCGGCGCCGTAAAGCTCGACGTCGTACTCGATCTGCACTCGAGGCGCGCGGTTGCGCGCGATGAATTTCTGAGAACTTTGCTTCGCCACGTTGCTGCTCCTGGTCGCTTGAGCGACGGTGTTGTTACTGCGTTGCCTGGCGGTTTACTCGCCGTCCGGGCCACGCAGGTTTTCAAATTGGGACATGCCATCGGGAATCAGATTGCGCACGATCGCCGCAAAATCGGCATGCACCAGATTTTTTGCCCGGTTCAACAGCACCGGCAGCGGGCTCGAAGGCTCGTGCCGGGTGTAGTACGCAAGGATCTTGTCGAGGCTGCGCAGCACGTCATCACGGTTGGCGATGTCGCCCACCGGGCGCGGTGCTGCGGGCGCAGCGGCGAAGTCGACCGAGGGGGCATTGTCGTCACTGACGGCCTCGGGTTCGCTGCTGCTGTCGGTGCCGGGCACCGCTTGGTTGAGGATCTGCAGCGCCTGCTTGAGGGGCTGTTTCAAGGTGGTGAGGTCCACGCCCTGGGCGGAACCGACTTGTTCGTTGACCTGCTGCTCGATGGCCTCGCAGGCGGCTCGCGCGGCGCTCAGGGCGTCGCGGGTGGCTTGCAGCTGCTCGGGGTCGCTGTCGAGGAAGGCGGCGTTGAGCTGCTGCGCGCCCAATTGCTCGTCGGGGAAACTCATCAGGCCGCTGGCATTGAGCGCGGCGCGCAGGCTCACCGGGCCGAAGGTGCGCGAGCGCGTGAGGATGCTTTCGCGCAGCAGGCGAATGGTCGCGTCGCTGGTCAGGCCCGACAGCGCGTTGATGCGCACGGTGGGGTCGTTATCGTCGTCGGCATCCAGGCGCGGGTGCAGGTCGGCCCAGTACTCGCGCAGCAGCGCGTTGATCAGCGTGAGGACATCGGCCAGCCCGACCACACCCTGCAGGGCGAGGGAGCTTTGCAACAGAAAATGGGTGATGCGCAGGTCTTTGCTGCGCTGGAGCAAGTCGAGGCTTTGCTGCTGGATGCTGCGCCACTCCGGCGGTTCAGCGGGCAGGATCGAATCGCCCATGCTGCGCTCGGGTTGGCCCTTGGCATCACGCTCAAGTTGTAGAAATTGCGCGTCATATTCCATGTCTTCGCCACAAGGCGAAGTCGCGGAAACGGCAGTGAGCAGCAACGGCACATCCACTGAAATTGATCTCCCTATCAGCCCGTTAGATGGCGGGCAATTCATGCGTTAGTTGCCTGGGGAACTTTGCATGTTTTCTTGGTCATATAAGCGCAATGCCACTAATGTGCCACCACCGCAATGCAAGAAGTTGTGCATTTTTGGTGTAGTACTTACGCCTTGTCAAGGTAAGCTATTCGCCCTCTGTGACAGATGTGCGGTGCTTAACAACCCGCGCGACTGGTGGGTCGAATGGCGCACCTGGATAGGATTTTTGTCATGCAGCCCAGTTAAGATCAGCGATCATGCTGGCATTGGCAGGTTGTAGCAGGTCGATTGCACGACCTGATGAGGAACTCTCGGGAACCGCTGTCCCGGGGGTCGACTGCGCGCGAAGTATCAGCAAGGAGGCAAGATGTCGCTGTGTTTGACTATCACTAGTTATCACAAGATTACCCCTGGGCAATGCGCCGAGAAGTCCATGAACCAGGGCTCGATGGCGATCGGCCGCAGCTCGGATAATGACTGGGTACTGCCGGACCCCGAGCGCCTGGTGTCCTCGCAACATTGCGTTATTCAATACAAAGATGGCCGTTATTATTTAACCGATAACAGCACGAACGGGGTGGAGTTGGTTAACGCCGCTATTCGTTTGCGCAGGGGTAACAGCGAACCCCTGCAAGATGGCGAGTTGATCCGCATCGGCGATTACGAGATCCAGGCGCGTATCGACTTCAACGTGCAGGCCGTCGACAGCCAGCCGTTTGCCGGTGAATCTCCGAACAGTTTCGAGGCCTTGATGGGCGCCGTGGTCAGCCAGCCAGCCGCCACGCCGGTGATCGCGCCGCAGTTCCACGGCGCCTCGTCCATGGACACGCTGCCGGATCTGTTCGACTTCCTCAGCCCCACCGCCGTGCCGCCGCCGACCGTGGCGGACCACGTGCCTTCCGAGCAACACGATTTCCGCCCGCCTACGCCGGTCGCCGTGGAAAAACCGGTGGTGTCGGGCGCGGTGATTCCCGAAGACTGGGACCTGTTTGGCGACACACCGGCCCCGGTCGCGCCGCCACCGCCGCCGCCAGTCATCCAGCCGCCACCGGTGGTCGAACCGGTCGCCGATACCCAGCCACAACCCGACCTGCTGCAAGCCTTCCTGCGCGGTGCCGGCCTGGACCAGTTGCGCCTGGACAAGGCCCAGGCCGAAGCGCAGATGGAAAGCATCGGCCGCAGCTACCGGTTGATGGTCGAAGGCCTGATCGATGTGTTGCGTGCCCGCGCCAGCCTCAAGGGCGAGTTCCGTATGCAGCAGACGATGATCCAGCCCGCCGAAAACAACCCGTTGAAATTTGCCCCCAACGCGGACGAAGCCTTGTTGCTGCTGCTTCGTCATGGAAACCAAGCGTTTATGGCGCCGGACGCTGCCGTGCGCGACAGTTTCGACGACCTGCGCGCCCACCAGCTGGCCGTGATGGCCGGCGTCGAGGCGGCGATCAAACACCTGCTCACACGCTTCGAACCGGCGCAGCTGGAAGAGCGCATGGGCAAGCCCGGCGGGCTCTCGAGCATTTTCAACGGCTCGCGCCAGGCCCAGTACTGGCAGCAGTTCACCGAGCTTTACAGCAATATTTCCCGCGAGGCCCAGGAAGATTTCCAGGACCTGTTCGGCCGCGAATTCAGCCGAGCCTACGAAGAACACAGCGCACGCCAGCGGCGTTGAACCGCAACACATGGATTAAACGGATAGCTAAGCACGTCATTGAGGACGCAGGATGATTCCCAGGTTTTTACTCGCAGTCGCCACACTTCTGCTGCTGACGGCGTGTGCCAACGACACCGCCAAACCCGAGGCCGCCGCTGAGGCGGACGCGGACACCGCCGCCATCGAGCTGCACTTCCACGCGATTGCCGGGCTGAACCCGGGCGCCAACGGCCAGGCCGCGCCGGTGCGGGTGCGCATCTTCGAACTGAAAAACGCCGCCACCTTTGGCCGCTCCGACTACTTCGCCCTGGCTGACCGCGCGCAATCCACCCTCGGCCTGGACCTGCTGGACCAGGACGAAGTGATGGTGCAGCCCGGGCAGCAACTGAGCATCCAGCGCGACCTCGACCCGTCCACGCGCCAGATCGGCCTGCTGGTGGGTTACCGCGAGCTGGACCGCGCGCAATGGCGCACGGTAATCAGCGTGCCGGCGCGCCAATACACCGAATACCAGATCAGCCTCGATGTGCGTGCCGTGCGCGCCGACGTCGTGGTTCCCCCATCCAGCCCTGCCCAATAAGTAGCAATCGGAGCCCCCATGTCCTGGAACAATCGCGTGGTCTGGTCGGAAGGCATGTTCATTGGAACGCAGCACTTCCAGCAGCATGACCGTTACCTGGAAAACTTGATCGACGCCCGCAGCCGCCCATTGTCCGCCGGCAGCTGGGGTTTCTCCGAGTTGCTGATCGACCAGGGCCTGCTGACCCAGGGCAAGCTGGCGATCGTGTCGGCGCGCGGCCTGTTGCCCGACGGCACGCCGTTCAATATCCCCCAGGATGATCTGGCGCCGAGCCCGCTGAACATCGACGACAGCCTGCGCGACGGCCTGGTCTACCTGGCTTTGCCGCTCAAACGCGCCGGCGCCCGCGACACCGTGGACGCCGGCGAAGCCCTGGAAGCCGCGCGTTACGTGAGCCAGGTGCGCGAAGTGCGCGACGACAACGCGCCGTTCGAAAACCGCGCGCCGGTGGCCGTGGGCTCGCGTGCCCTGCGTCTGTTGACCGCCCAGGATGGCATCAGCGATTACGCCGCCATCGGCCTGGTGCGCATCAAGGAAAAACGCGCCGACCGCGCCCTGGTGCTGGATGACAGCTACATCCCGCCCGTGCTGGACGTGGCCGCGAGCAAGCCGCTCACCGCATTCCGTAGCGAACTGCTGGGCCTGCTGCACCAGCGCGGCGAAGCCCTGGCCGGCCGCGTGGTTGCCTCGGGCGCCGGTGGCGCGTCGGAAATCGCCGACTTCATGCTGCTGCAACTGGTCAACCGCGCGCAGCCATTGATCCAGCATTTGAGCCAGTTGAGCCCGTTGCATCCGGAGCGCCTATTCAGCGAGCTGGTCAGCCTGGCCGGTGAGTTCTCGACCTTTTCCACCGCTGGCCGGCGCCCCCAGGAATACACGCAATACCAGCACGACGACCTGGCCCTGAGCTTCGCTCCGGTGATGGCGGCGTTGCGTGAAGCGCTGTCGATGCTGATCGACAGCAAGGCCACGCCGATCCCGATTGTCGAGAAAGCCTACGGCATCCACGTGGCCATGCTCGCCGACAAAACCCTGCTCGACAGCGCCAGTTTCATCCTGGTGGTGCGCGCCGATGTGCCCGGTGAAACCCTGCGCTCGCGCTTCGGCCAGCAGAGCAAGGTCGGCTCGGTGGAGCACATTCGCGACATGGTCAACCTGCAACTGCCGGGGATCGGCCTGCTGCCTTTGCCGGTGGCGCCACGCCAGATCCCCTACCACGCAGGCTCCACCTATTACGAACTGGACCGTGGCAGCGAGCACTGGCAGCAGTTGAACAACTCCGGCGGTTTTGCCTTCCATATCGCCGGGCAGTTCCCGGGCTTGAACCTGGCCTTCTGGGCGATCCGAGGATAAACCGCGATGCATCCCAATGATGATGACCGCACCCAGTTCATGCCGCGCCCGGGTGGCCGCGCGCCGGAGCCTGCGCGCGTAGAACCGTCGCCTCTGGCGATGCCGGCCGCGCCGATGCTCACCGGCAAAAGCCAGGGCCTCAACCCGCTGGAAAGCGCCGCCGGCCCGCTGTTGGCCTTGTTGACGCGGCTGCGCAACACCATCGCCCACCCGGCGCCGGCGAGCCTGCGCGCGCAATTGCTGGCTTACCTGCGCCAGTTCGAAGAGCGCGCCGAAGCCGCCGGTGTGGCACGCAATGAAGTGCTGCTGGCGCGTTATGCGCTGTGCACCGCGCTGGATGAAGCAGTGCTCAGCACGCCGTGGGGCAGCACCAGTGATTGGGGTAAGCAGAGCCTGTTGATCACCGTGCACAACGAAGCCTGGGGCGGCGAAAAAGTCTTCCAGCTGCTCGACCATTGCCTGCAAAGCCCGCGCGAGCGCCTGTACCTGCTGGAGCTGTTGTACCTGTGCATGTGCCTGGGTTTCGAAGGCCGCTACCGCGTGATGAACGACGGTCGCAGCCAGTTGGAAGCCTTGCGCGAACGCACGGCTGCGGCGATTCGCAGCGCCCGTGGCGAGCACGAGCGTGAGCTGTCGCCGCATTGGCGCGGCGTGACCGTGGCCCGTGATCGTCTGGCGCAGTTCATGCCGCCGTGGATCGCCGTCGCCATTGGCGTGGCGCTGCTGCTGGCGTTGCTGTTCACCTTGCGCCTGCTACTGGCGTCGCAGGCAGAGCCGGTGTTCAAGAATATTCATGCCCTGGGCGAGATCCCGGTGCAGGCCATCGACCGGCCGGTGGCGCAGCCCAAGGTCATCGAACGGCCGCGCCTGGCGGGCTTCCTCGCCGAAGACATCAAGGCCGGCCGCGTGGCGGTGGAAGATAAAGTCGACCGTTCGGTGGTCACCATTCGTGGCGATGAGCTGTTCGCGTCGGCCAGCTCCAGCATCGTCGACGACTACCAGCCGCTGATGCTGCGCATCGCCGACGCGATCCGCAAAGTGAAGGGCCAGGTGCGCGTCACCGGCCACAGCGACAATCGCCCGATTGCCACGCTGCGCTTCCCGTCGAACTGGGCCTTGTCCGAGGCGCGCGCCAAGTCGGTGCTGGAGATTCTGGCGGCCAAGACCGGCCAGGGCGAGCGCTTCAGCGCCGAAGGCAGAAGCGACACCGAGCCGCTGGCCACCAACAGCACAGCCGAAGGCCGCGCCCGCAATCGTCGGGTTGAAATCACCGTATTGGCGGAGGGCGTCGAGTGAAGGCGTTTTTCAGTTTCATGATTCGCTGGGTGATCCCCGTGCTGGGTTTGATCGCCCTGAGCCTGATCATCTGGTTTGTCGGGCCGTTGCTCGACGTATTGATGCCGCAAGGGCGCCGTTGGGCGCTGATCATTCTGGTGTTTGCGGTATGGATCGCCTACCGCGTGTTCCGCATCATCCAGGCGCGGCGCCAGGCCGCTGAAGTGATGCGCAGCCTCACCGCGCAAACCCCGGCCGACCCCAACAGCACCGCCACTGCCGAAGAGCTCTCGACCTTGCGCCAGCGCATGGACGAAGCCCTGGCCTTGCTGAAAAAGGCCAAGCTCGGCGGTGACGAGCGCCGCAACCTCTACGAGTTGCCGTGGTACGTGATTATCGGCCCGCCGGGTTCGGGCAAGACCACCGCGCTGGTCAATTCCGGGCTGCATTTTCCGCTGGCGGCGCAGTTGGGCGCCGGCGCGGTGCGTGGCGTCGGCGGTACGCGCAACTGTGACTGGTGGTTTACCGATCAGGCCGTGTTGCTCGACACCGCTGGCCGCTACACCACCCAGGACAGCAACTCCACGGTGGATAAAGCCGCGTGGCTGGGCTTCCTCGACCTGCTGAAAAAGCAGCGCTCGCGCCGCCCCATCGATGGCGCGTTTATCGCCATCAGCCTGTCGGATTTGCTGCTCGGCACCGACGCCGAACGCGCCGCCCATGCCGCCGCGATCCGCCTGCGCATCCAGGAGCTGTACACCCAATTGGGCGTGCGTTTCCCTATCTACCTGATGCTCACCAAGCTCGACCTGGTGCCGGGTTTCATGGAGTACTTCGACAACCTGAGCAAGGAAGAGCGCGCCCAAGTGTGGGGCATGACCTTTGCCCTGGACGACGGCAAACACAGCGACAGCCCGCTGGCCCACCTGCAAAGCGAATTCGCCGGCCTGGAACAGCGCCTCAACGAACGCCTGGTGGAACGCCTGCAACAGGAACGCGACCCGGCGCGCCGCGACCTGATCTACGGCTTCCCGCAGCAGTTCGGCGCGCTGAAGGATTGCCTGCAAAACTTCCTCGAAGGCGTGTTCAAACCGAATGCCTTTGAAGAGCGCGTGTTGCTGCGCGGGGTGTATTTCACCAGCGGCACCCAGGAAGGTAGCCCGATTGACCGCCTGATCGGCGCCATGGCCCAGAGCATGAACCTGGACCGCCAGCACCTGGCGCGCCAGAGCGGCACCGGGCGCAGTTACTTCATTGAAAAGTTGTTCACCGCCGTGGCGTTTGCCGAGCGTGGGCTGGTGGGTGTCAACCCGAAGGTTGAGCGCCGCCGCAAGTGGGTCGCGCGTGGTGTGCTCGCGGCCACCGTGGCCTTGGTGGTGGTCGTCAGTGGCTTGTGGTGGGTGAGTTACCGCGCCAACCAGGCGTATATCGCCCAGGTCGATGAAAAGGTTGCGCCCCTGGGCCAGACCGTGCAGAACCTGAGCCCGGCGCAGCGTGAAGTGCTGGCGGTGTTGCCGCTGCTCAACGCGGTGAAGAACCTGGCGGGCGACTCGCCGAGCTGGTCCGAGGGCCTGGGGCTGTACCAGGGCGATATGCTCGAAGCCGAATCCGCCAGTGTCTATCGCAAGCTGTTGATTGCCGTGTTCGCGCCACGCCTGGTGACGCGTATCGAAGAGCAGTTGCACAGCGGCGGTACTTCCGACTTCCTCTACGAAGGCCTCAAGGCCTACCTGATGCTCGCCGACAGTGAGCATTACGACCCGGACTTCATCAAGGCCTGGATCGCCCTCGACTGGGACCGCAACCTGCCACGCGACTTGCCGGCCGACCAGCGCCAGGCGTTGACCGGGCACTTGCAGGCGTTGTTTGACCGCCACCCGCCGAACGCGCGCCTCGACCCGCGTCTGATCGATGACCTGCGCCGCCAGCTGCAACAACTGCCGGTGGCCCAGCGCGTGTATGACCGAGTCAAACGCCAGAAGCTACCAGAGGGCGTTTCGGACTTTCGCATCAACGAAGCCGCTGGCCGTGACGCCGCGCTGGTGTTCAGCCGCAAAAGTGGCAAGCCGCTGGGCGAGCCGTTGAGTGGCTTCTTCACCGCCAAGGGCTATCGCCAGGCATTCCTGCTGAGCAGCCTGAACCAGACCGGCACCCTTGCCGAAGAGCAATGGGTGTTGGGTCGCGAACAAGCTGACCAACAGAACGTGGTGAGTCTGGCCGCCGATGTGCGCCGCCTGTATTTCCAGGATTATCAGCGCCAGTGGGACGCGCTGCTGGCGGATATCGACTTTGTGCCGATCACCAGCGTGGCCCAGGCGGCCGATGTGCTGCGGGTGATTTCCGGGCCCACCTCGCCGCTGAAAAAACTGCTGGTGGCGGTGGCCAAGGAAACCGACCTGCAAGCCGAAGAACGCCAACTGGCCGCCAAGGGCGTGCCGGTGGAAGGCGGCGTCGACAAGCTCAAGGAACGCCTCGGCAGCTTGCTTGGCCAGGAGCAACCTACCGCCAACGCACCCCAGGCGGGGGACGATCCGGTGACCGTGCACTTTGCCGAACTCAACAGCATCGTCAGCAAGAATGAAGGCGAACCGGCGGCCATCGACGGCCTGCTGGCGGACATGAACGCGCTGTATGTGCAGGTCAGCGCCATGGTCGGCGCCAGTGGCGACGCGTTGCTCGGCGAGGCCAAGAACCAGGCAGCGGCTGCGGCCACGCGGGTCAGCCTGAATGCCGAGCGCCAGCCGCCGCTGGTGCAGGGCATGGTCAAGTCGGTGGTCAACTCCACCACCAACAGCATGATGGGCGGCGTGCGTAACCAGCTGAACGCGGCGTGGGTCAGCGAAGTGGTGAATGTGTATCGCCAGTCGTTGGCGGGGCGTTATCCGATGTCGCCGGGCAGCTCCCGGGACGCGACCCTGGATGACTTCGGCCAGTTCTTCGGTGTGGGCGGGGTGATGGACAACTACTTCCGCAAATACCTGCAGCCCTACGTGGACACTTCCACGCAGACCTGGCGCTGGCAGCCGGGCGCGGCGCAGAAGCTCGGGATTGCGCCGGGCGTGCTGCAAACTTTCCAGCGCGCGGCGACGATCCGCGATGCGTTCTTCCGCTCCGGTGGCACCCAGCCCATCGTGCGTTTTGAACTCAAACCGGTATCGATGGACCCGACCATCACCCAGTTCCTGCTCGACCTCGACGGCCAGCAACTGAGCTACGACCACGGCCCGAGCCGCCCGGTGGCGATGCAATGGCCGAACCCCGGCAGCATTGGCGTGGTGCGCATCTCGATCATGCCGCCGTCTGCCAGTGGCCGTTCCGGCGTGACCCTGGACGGCCCATGGGCCTGGTTCCGCCTGCTGGAGCAATCGGACCTCAGCGCCGGCAACTCGCCGGACCGCTTCAACCTGCGCCTGCGGGTCGACGGCGCGAGCATTGCCTACGAGCTGCGCGCCAACAGCGCTTTCAACCCGTTCAAGAGCCGTGTGCTCAATGGCTTCAGCCTGCCGGAGCGGCTATGACGACGTTGGGTTTCTACGGCAAGTTGGCCAGCCGCGGTGACTTTGTCAGCCGCGCCTTGCCCCAGAGTTTTATCGGCCCGTGGGACAGCTGGTTGGCGGCGGGTTTGCTCGCCAGCCAGAACAGCCTCGGCGGCGATTGGCTCAACGTGTACCTGGTCAGCCCGTTGTGGCGTTTTGTACTGGCGCCGGGTGTGTGCGGGCCGGACGCGGCGGCGGGCGTGGTGATGCCGAGCATCGACCGCGTGGGGCGCTATTTCCCGCTGGCGGTGGTGGCGTTGCTGGATCACGACACCAACCCGGCGTCCCTGGTGGGCGGCTCGGACACCTGGTTCGAACAGGCCGAAGAGCTATTGCTGAGCACCCTGGATGCCGGCGCCACCTTCGAAAATTTCAACGACGGCCTCGACACCCTCGGCTTCCCGGCGAGCGAGCCGCGCGCCGTGGACAGCCGTTTCGCCGGCCTGCAACGCGTGGCCGCCACCGTACCCGATCAGCGCATGACCGCCCTCGCCGAACAGGCCTGTGACGGTGCCAGCCTGTGGTGGGGCCGTGGCTCGCAGACGATTTCCCCCGGTTTATTGCGGTGCCAGGGCCTGCCTGCCACCGGCGATTTTGCGCAGTTTTTGCTCGGACAAGAAGGTGTGGTGTAGATGGGGTCGACGTATAAATCCGCGAGCAAAAGCCATGTGGGCATGGTGCGCCAGGTCAATGAAGACGCGTGCCTGGACCTGCCGGAAAACCGCCTGTGGGTGGTCGCCGACGGCATGGGCGGGCACGCGGCCGGCGATTATGTGAGCAGCCTGATCGTCGACAGCCTGCGCAGTGTGCCGGTGGGGCGTTCGCTGGACGAATACACCGCAGCCCTGCGCACCGACCTGGTCCGTATCAATGCCGCCGTGCGTGAAGAAACCGCCAACCGTGGCGTGACCATGATGGGCAGCACCGTGGTCGTCCTGGCGGCGCGCGGCTTGCGCGGCGTGTGCCTGTGGGCCGGCGACAGCCGCCTGTACCGCCTGCGTGACGGCGTGCTCGAAGGCATCTCCCGCGACCATAGCTACGTGCAAGACCTGCAAGACAGCGGCCTGCTCAGCGAGGCCGATGCGCGTGTGCACCCGCGCGCCAATATCGTCACCCGAGCAATTGGCGTGGAGGCCCAGTTGGAGCTGGCGGTGGTCGACCTGCTGATCGCCCCCGGCGACAGCTACCTGCTGTGCAGCGACGGCCTGAATAAAACCGTCGAAGACCATGAAATCCGCGAAGTGCTCAGCCACGACGCGCCGGATGAAATCGTACGCAGCCTGGTGCACCTGGGGCTCAATCGCGGCGCGCCGGACAACATCACCGCCATCGTCGTGAAGGTATCGGCATGAACATCCTGATTCCCGGCTATGACATCGACGGCGAAATTGGCGAAGGCGCCATGGCCAGTGTGTACCTGGCCACCCAGCGTTCGCTGGAGCGCAAGGTGGCCTTGAAGGTGATGGCGGCGGCGTTGGCGGCCGACCCGAGCTTCTGCGAGCGCTTCCTGCGCGAGGGCAAGACCCTGGCGCGGCTGTCGCACCCGCACACGGTGACCATCCATGACATCGGCAGTGTCGGTGAGCTGTATTACATGGCCATGGAATACCTGCCCAACGGCACGCTCAAGGAGCGTATTGCCGCTGGCCTGACGCCGGAGCAGGGCGTGACGCTGATCCGCCAGATTGCCTCGGCGCTGGGTTATGCCCATGCCCAGGGGCTGGTGCACCGCGACGTCAAGCCGGCCAACATTCTGTTCCGCGCCGATGGCACGGCGGTGTTGTCGGACTTTGGTATCGCCAAGTCCCTGGACGACCGCACCCAGTTCACCCAGGCCGGTTTCGCCGTGGGCACGCCGAGCTATATGAGCCCGGAGCAGGCGCGGGGCCAGGAGATCGATGGCCGCGCCGACCTCTACGCCTTGGGCGTGGTGCTGTATGAAATCCTCGTCGGCAAGCTGCCGTATAACGGCACCGATGCGCTGTCCACGGCGCTGGCACACCTGACCGAGCCGCTGCCGGAACTGCCGGTGCACCACGGGCGTTACCAGGGCGTGCTGCGCAAGTTGTTGGCCAAGGACCCGGCGGAACGCTTCCCGGATGCGGCGGCGTTGCTGCTGGCCTTGGATAACCTGCCGAGCGAATCGGCAGAGGCCACGCTGGTGCGGCCGCTGCCGATTCCGATGAGTTTTGACCTGGCGGGCATCACCCCGGAATCCATCGAGATTCCGACGGCCAAGCCCGAGCCGGTGCGCCAGCCGGTGGTGCCGCCGACCCAGCACAGCGAGCAACGGCGTGGGCCGGTGCTGGCGTTGGCGGCGGTGGCCGTGGCTGTTGCGTTGGCCATTGGCGGCGCGAGCTATTGGTGGTTGAGCGGCAGCGATGAGCCGGCCAAGCCGCCGGCCGCCGTGGTGCCCGCCGTGACACCGCCGCCGGTTGCCGAAGTGGATGGCGGCCAGCGTCCGCTGTTGATGGCCGGCAAGAAAACCCTGTTCCAGCGTGTGCTGAGCAAGCCGGGCGCCAAGCTGTCCCATGACGCCGGTGGTGCATCCAGCGAAGGGCTGCCGGCGTTTTCCGTGCTCTACGTGTACCAGCGCAAGGACGTCGACGGCCAGTCGTGGGTGCGCGTCGGCGCCGCCACCGATGGGCGCAGCGACGGTTGGTTGCCGGCCTCTCAGGTCAGCGACTGGAAGCAGAGCCTGGTGCTCAAGTTCACCGAGCGCTCGGGCCGGGCGCCGGTGATGTTCCTGCGCCAGCCTGGCGAGGTGGAAAAGCTGCTGGCCGACCCTGCCGCCGCCAAAGGCGTGTTGGCCAAGGCGCAGCAAAACCGCGAAGACAACGGCCAGGTCCTGGCCCTGGAACCGACGGCCAGCGCGGTGCCGCAGAACCAGTTCTACCTGTTGCCGATCTTCGACTCCAAGGAGAGCTTCGACGAAAACGGCCAGCCGGTGCAGTTGCTCAATGTGGCCTCCATCGACCCCGGCAGCGCCGCCGCCAAGCCGGCTGCTCGCGCGGTTGCGGCCAACGCCGACGCCTTCCGTACTGCCGTGGTCATGGTGGTGGACACCACCGTGTCGATGCAGCCGTATATCGACCAGATCCGCGATGTGGTGCACGAGCTGCAAACCCGCATTGCCGAGCGCGGCGAGTTGGACAGCGTCAGCTTCGGCATGGTCGGGTTTCGCAGCAGCATCAAGAAAACCCCTGGCCTGGAATACACCGCCAAAACCCTGATCACCCTCGACCAGGGCCGCGACCCGCAGCGCTTCCTCGACATGGCGCGGCAGGTCAAGGCCTCGACCGTGTCCAGCCATTCGTTCAACGAAGACGCGTTTGCCGGCGTGATGCAGGCCGTGGACGGCATGGACTGGTCCGGTTATGGCGGGCGCATCATCCTGCTGGTCACCGATGCTGGCGCGTTGCGCAAGAACGACCCGTTTGCCGCCACGCAGATGAACGAAGCCGAAGTACGCCAGGCCGCGCTGGGCAAGCAGATCAAGATCTACGCCCTGCACCTGCGCACCGACGCAGGCAAAAAGACCCACGCCGGTGCCGAAAGCCAATACCGCATCCTCACCGCCGACGCCAACCCGCAGATCGGCGACCTGTACACGCCGGTGCCCGGTGGTGACGTGCGCAAGCTCGGTGAGCGGGTGGATGAGATCGGCAGCGTGTTCGCCAACCTCGTCCATCAGGTGCGCAGCAACACGCCGCAGCCTGTGCCGTTGCTGAGCAGTGCGCCGAGCCTGGCGGACAAGTCCGCGGCAGTCGGCTATGCGATGCACATGGACTTCCTCGGCCGCAAAACCGCGAGCCAGGCGCCGCAACTGGTCAGCGCCTGGACCGCCGACCGCGACCTCACCAACCCGGCGCTGCCGGCGTTCCAGGTGTGCGTGATGCTGACCAAGCTGCAGCTCAACGACCTGCAACAGTCGCTGAAACTGATCGTCGATGCGGCGCGCAAAACCCAGAGTTCACCCAAGGATTTCTTCCAGGAAATCGCCAGCGCCTCGGCCTACATGAGCCGCGACCCGCAAGCCCTGCGCAAGGGCGGCAACCTGGCCGACGGCGGCCTGCTCGGTGAATACCTGGAAGGCCTGCCGTACCGCAGCAAGTCGCTGAACATGACCCAGGACCTGTGGCTGTCGTTGAGCGTGGCCGAGCAGGAAGACTTTATCGACGAGCTGGACTCGAAAATCCGCCTGTATGAAACCTTCCACAATGACCTGGCCAACTGGGTCCGTTTCGGCGATGCCGAGCCGGGCGACGCGTTGTACCGCGTGCCGTTGTCGACGCTGCCGTGATGCTGAACCTGAGCGCGGTGCACAAGAGCCGGGGCCTCGGTAGCCAGCGCTATAGCCTGGTGATTCCGGCCTTGCAGCTGCGCGCGGGTGAGCACGTGGCGATTGTCGGGCCGAGCGGCTGCGGCAAAAGCACCTTGCTCGATCTGCTCGCGCTGGTATTGGCGCCGGATCAGATCGGCTGGTTTGAATTCTATCAACAGGACATCGGCGCGCTGTGGCGCGCCGACCAGCAATCCAGCCTGGCCGCGTTGCGCAGCCAGCACCTGGGCTATGTGCTGCAAACCGGCGGGCTGCTGGGGTTTCTCGATGTGCGCAGCAACATCGCGCTGTCGCGCCAACTGCTGGGCCTGAAGGATGACGGCAGTGTGGCGCGCCTGGCCGAGCAGCTGGAAATCAGCGACCAGTTGGCGAAGAAGCCGGCGGCGCTGTCTGTCGGCCAACGCCAGCGCGTGAGCTGCGCTCGCGCCCTGGCCCATGCGCCGCAATTGGTGCTGGCGGATGAGCCGACCGCATCCCTGGACCCATTGAACGCCGAGCGCGTGATGCACGCTTTGCTGGCCCAGGCTCGCGAGCACCGCGCCGCCTGCGTGATCGCCACCCATGACGAGCCGTTGGCCCGCGCCAGTGGCTTGCAGGTGCGGCGCATCAGTTGCCGGCGCGACACCGACGGCGGCGTCACCGCCACCCTCGGGGAGGTGTGCTGATGCGCCTCCCTCTGATCGCGTCCCTGGCCTGGCAGGACTACCGCAACGACGCCTGGCTGTCGGCCTGTTCGGTGCTGGCGCTGGTGGCGGTGATCGCGCCGCTGCTGGTGTTATTTGGCCTGAAATTTGGACTGGTTAGCAGTTTGACCGAACGTTTGCAGACCGACCCTGCCACCCGTGAAATTATTCCGCTGGGCGGTGGTCGATTCAGCAGCGCAGTGATCGAGCAGATCGGCCAGCGCTCCGATGTGGCGTTTGCCATCCCGCGTACGCGGCAGATTGCGGCGACGGCGCAGGTGGGCGCACTGGTGTTGGAAATGCTGCCAACGGCGCCTGGCGATCCGTTGCTGGGCGACTTGCCGGTGCCCAAGGGTCTGGACCAGATCGTGCTGAGCCACACCGCCGCCGAGAAGCTCGCGGCGCGGCCGGGGGACCTGTTGGAAACCCGTTTTGCGCGGCAGGTAGCCGGGCGCGTGGAGGAGCAGCGCACGCGGGTGCAGGTGCTGGCGGTGCTGCCGTTGGAAGCCTTTGCCCGTGACGGTTTGTTTGCCGATCTGGGCTTGCTGGAAGCGGCGGAAGATTACCGCGATGGCCGTGCGGTGCCGGCGTTGGGTTGGCAGGGTGAGACGGGCGTGAGCGAACAGAGGGTGTATCCGGCGTTCCGCTTGTACGCGGGCAGCCTCGCCGATGTGGAGCCGCTGCGGGTGTATTTCGCCGCGCAGAACCTGTTGGTATCGACCCAGGCAAACACCATCGCCCAGGTGCAGTCGTTGAGTCGCAACCTGTCGATTGTGTTCTGGATCATCGCCGGGTTGGCCTTGGCCGGAGCGTTTGCGGCGATCTTCGCCGGGTCCCTGGCCGCTGTGGCGCGCAAGCGTCGGGAATTGTCGGTGTTACGTCTGTTGGGGTTTTCCACCGGCGCGCTGTTGTTGTTTGTGGTGATGCAGGCGCTGTACAGCGCAGGGTTTGCCGCCGTGCTCAGTGCCGGGCTGTATGGCCTGGCCGAGGCGGGTTTGAATCATTTATTTGCGCAGGTGCCGGGCGAATACGCCAGCCATCTGCTGGCGCGTCATTACGCCCTGGCCCTGGTTGCAGTCCTCGGCGTGAGCGCCGTGGCGGCGGCCTGTGGTGGTTGGCGAGTGGCGCGTATCCAGGCTTCTGAAGGAATCAGAGATGTATAAGTTACTGGGCGCCGCCGTGGCGCTGAGCCTGGCCTCGCTGGCCTGGGCCGATGAAGCGAGCGATAAGCTCGACAACCCCAAACCGTTGACCGGCGACGTCAGCCTGCCGCTGCCGTGCGAAGGCAACATGGTGTTTCGCTACGCCTACGTGCTGGCCCAGGGCACCCTGGACGACCGCGAGATCAGCCTCGGCTACCCCTTCGCCGAAGGCGAAGCCGGCTACCAGCAGTCGTTTATTTCCGGCTACCGCCGCGACTTCATCAACGGCCAGTTCACCCTCAAGGACTTGCCCAAGGAGTGGAACAAAGTCATCGCGCCCTTGATGCCGAAGACCGACGCCAAGACCCCGCTCAAGCCCATGCTGTACTTCATCGGCAAGTACGAAGTGACCGCGCGCCAGTACGCCCAGGTGATGTCCCAGGCCCAAGCCCTGGCCAACGGCGAACCGGCCCCGGCCTGCGAGGCGCCGACCGGCATGGCCGGGCGTTTGCCCAAGGTGAAACTGTCGCGCTTTGAAGCCGAGCGTTTCTCGGCGGTGTACAGCGCCTGGCTGATGAAATACCACCGCGACCTGCTGCCGGTCAGCGGGCGCGGTTCCTCGGCGGACGACGGCGGCCTCGGTTTTGTACGCCTGCCCACCGAAGTGGAATGGGAATTCGCCGCGCGCGGCGGCCATGCCGTCAGCCGTCAGGACCTCGAAGGGCGGCTGTTCCCGCGCCGCGTCGAAGGCAGCGACAGCGACGGCCCGCTCGGCGATTACGCGGTGTTCAACCAAGTGGCCGGCGGCACTGGCCAGGCCGCGCGCTTGATGCCCATCGGCACCAAATTGCCCAACCCCATCGGCCTGTTCGACGTGATCGGCAACGCCGCGGAAATGGTCCAGGAATCCTTCCAACTGGTGCACGCCGGGCGCCGCCAGGGCACCTACGGCGGCTTTGTGGTCAAGGGCGGCAATTACCTGGAAGGCGAGGGCACGCTGTTTACCGGCATGCGCCGTGAGTACCCGCTGTTCGCTGCCGACGGCACCGAGCAAAGCAACGAGACCACCGGGTTCCGCGTGGCGATTGGCGCGCTGTCGGCGCCGCGCTCGCGTTACAAGGAGCTGTTCGCGCAATGGCAGAAAGAAGGCCGCCTGGCCGCGCTGACCGACGCCATCGACGACGCCCAGGACCCGACCAAACGCCTGGACAGCATCATCGCTGCCAGCGCCGACCCCAAGCTGCAAGCCGAGCTGGGGCTGGTCAATGAAGAGCTCAAGCGCAACGTCTCGCTGATCGCCCAGCAACGCGAAGAAGCGGCGGGCAACCTGATTCAGTCGGCCGCGTTGGTGGCCGAAACCATCGCCAACTACAACATCCGCCTGGCCAACCTGCAGAAGAGTCGCCAGCAGTCCCTGGACAACAAGGACGCGGCCAGCGCGCAGCTGTTCGACATGGCCATCGCCAATGGCCGCAGCGCCCTCGACGGCGCGGTGGCGATCTACATCGACAACCTGGCCACCGGCACGCGTTACACCGATGCGGTGATCCAGGCGCAGTTTCAACGGATCAAGGAAGAGTTGGATCGCAAACCGGTGCTCGGCAAGAGCCTGGTGACGCGCGCAACACTGTTCGTCCGCCATGTCGGCAACTACCGCAAACAACAGCGGGCCGACCCGGCGACGATCTTGAAGGAATTGCTCGCAGCGAGCGGTCAGCGATGATCGCTGGCTGTATGGCGAGCTTGGAAGGGACTCAGGCGGCGGTGGGCCGTGCTGGGCAAGTCAAACTTAAACGAGAACACACCTATGCTTTTTTCCCGTAAGGCGGTTTCCAAGCGTCATCTGTTGCTGATTGCCGCCGGCTTCAGCACGGTGCTGACCGGTTGCGCCACTTCGCCGTCTTCCAAGGTCGCGTCCAGCACCAAGGTCGAGTACTACCCCAACTGCTACGAGCCGGTGCAGCACCTGCGTGCCACCGATTCGGACATGACCAAGTCGGTCGTGACCGGCGCGGCCATCGGCGCTGCCGGTGGTGCACTGCTGGGCGCCCTGACCGGTGATTCCGACAAACGCGGCCGTAACGCCGCCATCGGTGCTGCAGGCGGCGCCCTGGCCGGCGGCGCGGCGGGTTACTACACCGAGCGTCAGAAGCAGATCAGCGATGACAACCAGCGCATTGCGTCCTACTCCACCGACTTCAACAAAAGCGCCTCGGACATCGACCGCAGCACCGCCTACGCCAAGGCGTCGCAGCAGTGCTACCAGAGCGCGTTCACCAAGCTGGTGAATGATCGCAAGGCCAAGACCGTCAACGACACCGAAGGCCGCAAGCGCCTGGCGGAAATCGTTTCGGGCCTCAAGGAATCCAATGACCTGATCGTCGCGGTCAACGGCAAAGCCAGCGAAGACCTGAACAACTACACCCAGGCCTACGAAAAAGACCTGCAGCAAGTCGGCGTACAGCGTACCGACGTGGTCACCGTGGCCCAGGCCGACACCACGCCGGTCGTGGCTCCGGCCAAGGGCAAGAAAGCCGTGAAACCGGCGAAGAAGCCCGTGTTGCCAACCGTGCCGAAAGAGGCGGTGACCACCGAGAAGAGCATCCAGACCGTGCAGGCCAAGCAAGCTGAAAGCAAGCAGGTGGCCAGCGCCGGTA
Organism: Pseudomonas sp. AC463; assembly: GCF_979253585.1. Lineage (NCBI taxonomy): Bacteria > Pseudomonadati > Pseudomonadota > Gammaproteobacteria > Pseudomonadales > Pseudomonadaceae > Pseudomonas > Pseudomonas sp. AC463. The sequence continues at coordinate 176,086 of NZ_CEEDDZ010000006.1, forward strand.
AAGCGCAGATCGAAGGCACCTGCCGCGATCCGAACCTCGCCGACTGGGCACCGGTACCTTGCCCTAACGTTTAAGTAACATGCTGCTATAAGCGTCAAACGCCAGCCGATCTTCCGCTAATGCGCAAGATCGGTGGCGTTCTTTTTGCAAATCGTTAAACTGCTGCGGCCACTCAATAATTACACCGAGGCCGTGTGCATGAAATTTCGTCTTCTGTTGTGGGTGCTGGGCCTGATGATGGGCAAAGCCAGCCGCACCAATCCTGCCTTCCAGCAACAGTTGGGTGACAAAGATCTGGCGTTCCAGTTGCAGACCCTCGACGGCAAGGTTGCCCGTCACTTCATCGTCAAAGACCAGCGCATCACCAGCCGTTCGGGCGTACACCCGGCGCCGGCGTTTGCCATCGCGTTCCAGGATGCCGCCTACGGCTTCGCCACGATGCAGGCGAAGAACAAGCAACTGGCGTTCATGACGGGGATTCAGGACAAGTCGATCCAGATCAAGGGCAACCCGGCGCTGGTGATCTGGTTCCAGGGGTTGACCAAGTATTTGAAGCCGAAGAAAAAGAAGTAGACCGAGTTGGATTCATCGGGGGCAAGCCCCCGATAGCTATCTGGCAGGCGCCGGATTCATCCCTGGCTGAACTGCGACGCCAGTTCGCGCAACAACACCTCAGCATCCAACACCTTGCCAACCACTTCCTCCGCCTTGTCCCGGCTCAAGCCCAGACGCTCAAGCAGTGCATCCGGAATCGCCTCATCCGGCCCGGAGCCAATCCCCCGGCTACGCAACAAGCGCACGGCCAGGCACACCAGGTTCGGGTATTCGGCAAACTGACCGTCGTAGGTCGGGTCGTGCTGGAAGCGCAGGGCGGTGGACAGTTCGTCCGGCATGTCCCAATAGCGCATCAGCCAGGCGCCGATCTGTTCTCGGCTGATGCCCAGCAAGTGCTGCTCGACATAGCTGTGGCACAGGTGCGGGTTGACCTCCAGGTGGCGGCAGATCAGCGAGAAGTGCGGCGGGAACACATGCGCCAGCAGCAGGTAGCCGAAATTGTGCAGCAGGCCGGCCAGGTAGGTCAGCCCGGCTTCCGGGCGCTGGGCGCGCGGCATGGCGCGGGTCAGGCCTTCGATCACGGCGGCGGTGTAGATCGACTGGTGCCAGTAAGGCGTGGCCTGGTGCGGGTGGTCCTTGGGCAGGCTCAAGGTCTTGCCCAGGGCCAGGCCCAGTGCGAGGTTGATCACCAGGTCGAAGCCCAGTACGCGCACGATGGCGTCTTCCACTGAGCGAATCTTGCCCGGTGACGCGTAGTACGGCGACGCCGCCCAGCTCACCACTTGGGCGGCCAGGGCCGGGTCGGTTTCGACCACGCCGGTGATGTCATCAATGGTGGCGTTGGGGTCGACGCGCAGCTTGATGATCTTCTGCGCGGTGTCGGCCAGCGGTGGAATCTCGATGGTCGCTTCCAGGCGCTGCTGGATGCGGCGGGCGGTGAACGCCTGCATTGCCTGGGTGATTTCCTCGCGGTCATCATTGGGGCGGTCGAGGTTGGGGCGGATCTTGCTCAACGGCTCGCCAAAGTGCGCGGCGCTGGCTTTGGTGAGCATGCTCTTGAAGTCGTCGCTGCTGATTTCCAGCAGCAGCCCGGCTTCGCCCGAATGCACCAGCAGGCTCGGCTCGTCGAGCAGGCTGCCCTCGTACAAACATGGCGAACTGGTGAGGGGCGGCAGGCCCGGCAGCAGGCTCAGGTCATGCTTGCCCAGCATGCGTTCGACCCGGTCCGGCGACACGGCCGTGAGGCGGCGCCCGGTGAGTTCGGCGAGGCGGTTGAGGTCGAGTAACTGGTTCTGCGGAAACAGCACCATCAGTGCGCCCACCGCATCTTCCAGCAACACGGCCTGGACCTTTCGAGCAGGATTCAGGCCCGGTTGTTCGGCGATTTCCGTGAAGGGGATGGCGAGTTTTGCGAGCAGAGCCCGAATGACCGGCGGGGCGGTCAGTGGGGCTGTGGCGAGGGCAACTTCTGACATGGCCTGATCCAATTTCTTACAGTCCACGAAGTATAACCAGCTTGATACAGAGGGTGGTCGCTTAAGTGAGTCAGGCGTCACACTTGGCCGTATTGCTGCCCATGTCGCAGCCAGCGATCCAGCAATGGGCTGACATGTTCCGGCCAGCGCTCCAGCAGCGCTTGCGCCGCATCACGCACGGCGGGCAGCAGGTCGGCGTCGCGCATCAGGTCGGCGACCTTGAATTGCAGCAGGCCGGTCTGGCGAGTACCGAGCATTTCACCGGGGCCGCGCAGTTCGAGGTCTTTTTCGGCGATGACAAAACCGTCGTTGGTCTCGCGCATAATGCCCAGGCGCTGGCGGCCGATCTGCGACAGTGGCGGGTGGTAGAGCAGCACGCAGTGGCTGGCCGCGCTGCCCCGGCCGACGCGGCCGCGCAGTTGGTGCAGTTGCGCCAGGCCAAGGCGCTCGGGGTTCTCGATAATCATCAGGCTAGCGTTGGGTACGTCCACGCCGACTTCGATCACCGTAGTGGCCACCAGCAGTTGCAGGTTGCCGGCCTTGAATTCGGCCATCACCGCGGCTTTTTCCACCGGCTTCATGCGCCCGTGGATCAGCCCGACCTTGAGTTCACCCAAGGCGCTGGTGAGGTCTTCATAGGTGGTTTCGGCGGCCTGGCAGGTCAGTTCTTCGGACTCTTCGATCAGCGTGCACACCCAGTAAGCCTGGCGGCCCTCGGCGCAGGCGCCGCGCACGCGTTCGATCACTTCGACGCGGCGGGTGTCGGTGACCAGCACGGTGTTGACCGGCGTACGGCCGGGCGGCAGTTCGTCGAGGATCGAGGTGTCGAGGTCGGCGTAGGCGCTCATGGCCAGGGTGCGCGGGATCGGGGTGGCGGTCATGATCAGCTGGTGCGGGTTCATCCGCCCGCCCACGCCTTTCTGGCGCAGCGCCAGGCGTTGCTGCACGCCGAAACGGTGCTGTTCGTCGATGATCACCAGGGCCAGGTTCTTGAACTTCACTTCGTCCTGGAACAGCGCGTGGGTGCCCACCACCATCGGTGCGCCGCCAGCGATCTGTTCCAGCGCCGCCGCGCGGTTCTTGCCCTTGAGCTTGCCGGCCAGCCACGCCACTTCCAGGCCCAGGGGTTCGAGCCAGCGCTTGAAGGTGATGAAGTGCTGCTCGGCGAGGATCTCGGTGGGCGCCATCAGCGCCACTTGGTAACCGGCTTCCAATGCCTGCAAGGCGGCGAGGGCGGCGACCACGGTTTTGCCGGCGCCGACGTCACCCTGGATCAGGCGCAGCATGGGTTCTTTCTGGCTGAGGTCGTAGGCGATTTCATTGCCGACGCGCTGCTGGGCACCGGTCGGCGCAAAGCCCAGGTTGGCCAGGTACTGCGCAGGCAGGCGCGTGGCCTTGGGCATGGCCGGCGCGCGCAGCGAGCGCATGCTCTCGCGCAGGCGTTGCTGGGACAGTTGGTGAGTCAGCAGCTCCTCGAAGGCCAGGCGATGCTGGGCCCAGTGATGGCCGAGGGCCAACTCATCGACATCGGCGTCGGCGGGCGGGTGATGCAGGTAGCGAATCGCATCGTCCAGGGGCGCCAGTTGGTAGTCGCGGGCCAGCTCCAGGGGCAGCCAGTCGGGCAGGCTTTTTGGGCCGAGCATCGTCAGGGTCTGCATGCACAGCTGGCGCAGGCGCTGCTGGGTCAGGCCTTCGGTGAGCGGGTAGATGGGTGTGAGGGTGGTGTCCACCGGTGGTGGCTCGTCGCCGGTAATGGCGCGGTATTCCGGGTGGTAGATTTCCAGGCCCGAGGCGCCGGGCCGCGCTTCGCCATAGCAGCGCACGCGGGTGCCACGCTTGAGGCCGTCCTTCTGCGCGTTGCTGAAATGATAGAAGCGCAGGCTGAGGCCGCCGGTGCCATCCTGCAGGCGCACCACCAGGCTGCGGCGCTTGCCCATCACCACATCGGCGCCGCTGACGGTGCCTTCGACCACCGCGTCCTGCCCCGGCCGCAACTGCCCGATGGGCACCACGCGGGTGCGGTCCTGATAACGCAGGGGCAGGTGGAACAGCACGTCCTGGAGATTTTCCAGGCCGACCTTGGCCAGCTTTTCGGCCATGGCTTCACCGACACCTTTAAGGGCGGTGACCGACACCTGCGACAGCTCAGTCATACGTCTAATCAGCTCGCAGCAGGCGGCTTGGCCACCGAACACAGGCGGATCGAGTCGGCGAGGATCTCAATCGCCTTGGGCCGCGGGAAGCTGGCGCGCCAGGCAATCGCCACGGTGCGGAACGGCACCGGCGGCGTGAGTGGGCGCACTTCAATCACGCCCGGGGCGTAGTGATGGCTGTCCACCGCCGACAGCGGCAGGATCGAAATACCCAGGCCGGAGGCGACCATGTGGCGAATGGTTTCCAGGGAGCTGGATTCCACGGTGGTGTGCTTGGCGCCGTCGTTGCCCTTGGTCAGGGTCGGGCAGGCTTCGAGCACCTGGTCGCGGAAGCAATGGCCTTCGCCCAGCAGCAGCAGGCTCTTGTCGTTGAGCAGGCCGGCGTCGATGCTTTCTTTTTGCGTCCACGGGTGGGTGGCCGGCATCAGCACGTAGAACGGCTCGTCGTAGAGCTGAAGGGTGAGCACGTCCGCCTCGTTGAAGGGCAGGGCGATGATGATCGCGTCCAGCTCGCCGTTGCGCAGTTTGTCGCGCAGCACGTGGGTGAAGTTTTCTTCGATATACAGCGGCATCTGCGGCGCGACGCGGTGCAGTTGCGGGATCAGGTGCGGGAACAGGTACGGGCCGACGGTGTAGATGGCGCCGACTTTCAGCGGTGCAGTCAGCTGGTTCTTGCCGGCCTGGGCCAGTTCGCGAATGCTTTGGGCCTGCTCCAGGACCTTCTGGGCCTGGGCAACGATGCCTTCGCCCACCGGAGTGAGGCGCACGGCGCTCTTGCTGCGCTCGAAAATCAGCACACCGAGTTCGTCTTCAAGCTTTTTCACACCCACCGACAGCGTCGGCTGGCTGACGTGGCAACGCTCGGCCGCGTGGCCGAAGTGCTGCTCTTGGGCGAGGGTAACGATGTAGCGTAATTCTGTAAGAGTCATAGCGAGCGTCCATGAGGTTGCGGGCCAAGCATACCGGCTGCAATCGATAGACGCACGTTATCAGAACTTTGAACGGGATTGAGTGGGGAGTTAGAGGGATTTGAGCATGTGCACATGCAAATGTGGGAGGGGGCTTGCCCCCTCCCACATTGCCCCGCGTCCGCCTTTAGCGGTTGCGCCTCTCGATGTTGTACACAAACGGTGCAACGATCTCGATGCTGCCGCTTTTCACCATGTCGGCCGGTGGTTTTGGCAGCGGCTGGGCACGACGGATCATGTCCAGGGTCGCGCGGTCCAGGTCGGCGTTGCCGGAGCGGCCTACCAACTCGTAGGACAGCACGTTGCCCTCTGCATCGACCACGAAGCGCAAGCGGTTCAGGCCTTCCTTGCCACGGGCCTGGGCGCCTGGCGGGTACTTCTTGTACTTCTGCAGGTGCGCCAGCAGGGTGCCTTCCCAGGACGCTTTGGCAGCGATCTGTTGTGGCGATGGGCCTGGAACCGGCTGGGCTGATTTCTCAGCGGGTGCTTTGGTCGGCGGCGCGTCGCTCGGTGGCTCCTCGGACGGTTTCTCCTTGGGCGGCTCGATCTTCTTCTCCACCGGCTTCGGTGGTTGAGGTTTGGGCTTGGGCTTGACCTGCTTGGGCACCTGGATCGTCGGCTTGGGTGCCTCGGCCAGTTTCGGCAAAGGCAACTCTTCCACCGGTGCCGGCGGTTGCGGCGGCGTTATGACTTTAGGCGGTGCCGGAGGCGGCGGTGCAGGCATCGGCGCCAGGTCGATGACCATGGCAGCCGGTGGCAACTGCACCGTGTGCGGCGCCGACCAATGGAGCGCGATGGCAATCGCGACGGCATGCACGCCCAGCACGACGGCGAGGCTGGTGCCATAACGCGTCAGTTTGTGGCGCGTCGTGATCATTTTTTGGCTGCCGTCTCGAGTCCGACCAGGCCGACCTTGAGGTAACCGGCTGCCCGCAGGGCATCCATCACGCTCATCAGGTCGCCGTAGTCCACGCCTTTGTCAGCCTGGAAGAAGATCGTCGTGTCTTTCTTGCCTTGGGTCTTGGCATCCAGCACCGGGCCCAGGGTTTCAGCTTTGACTTCTTCTTCGCCCAGGAACAGGCGTTGGTCCGCCTTGACGCTGAGGAAGATCGGTTTCTCCGGCCGCGGCGCCGGCTTGGCGCTGGAGGCGGGCAGGTCGACCTTGATGTCCACGGTGGCCAAGGGTGCCGCCACCATGAAGATGATCAGCAGCACCAGCATCACGTCGATAAACGGCGTAACGTTGATTTCGTGGTTCTCGACGAGTTCGTCGTCGCCTTGATTCAAATGCAGGCCCATGGCCGATTACCCCACTTTCACCATGTGCGGTTGCGAGCTGCGCTCGGTAGGCAGGTGATCGAGGTCGCGGCTGACCAGCAGCAGGACTTCTGCCGACGCGTCCGATACCTGGGCCTTGTAGCCGGCGATCGAACGGGCGAAGACGTTGTAGATCACCACCGCAGGAATCGCTGCAACCAGGCCCAGGGCGGTTGCCAGCAAGGCTTCGGCGATGCCTGGGGCAACGACGGCGAGGTTGGTGGTTTGGGTTTTGGCGATGCCGATGAAGCTGTTCATGATGCCCCACACGGTACCGAACAGGCCGACGAAGGGCGCGGTGGAACCGATGGTTGCCAGCACGCCGGTGCCGCTGCTCATGTTACGACCGCAGGCCGCAACCAGGCGCTCCAGGCGGAAGGCCACACGCTCCTTGATACCTTCTTTTTCGCGGGTGTTGGCCGACAGGCGCATTTCTTCCAGCGCGTCGTGCACCAGGGTGTTGGCCAGGGTGCCCTTTTTGGTCGCCGTTTCGCTGGCTTCCTTGAGGGTGGTGGCCTTTTTCAGGTGGACGATTTCAGTGCGCAGACGACGCTTGGCGCCCAGCAGCTCGAAGCCTTTGGCGATCCAGATGGTCCAGGTGATGATCGAGGCGATGGCCAGGCCGATCATCACGGCTTTCACCACCACGTCAGCGTTCTGGTACATGCCCCATGGGGACAGGTCGTGGGCCATGCCCAGGGTGTTGTCTTCTTCCAGCACCACGCCGGTTTCGTCGGCAGAGGCGGCCGGGTTGGCAGCCTGGGCCGGGTCGGTGGCCGCTGGGGCAGCAGCTGGCGCCGCGGTGCTTTGCTCGGCTGCCGGTGCAGTAGCAGGGGCGGCGGCGTCAGCGAATGCGGCGGTCGGTGCCAGCAGTACGCTGAACAGCAGCGCAGCAATCGCGCGCCAGGCGCGGGAGGGGCTGTGAAGCGTGGTTGGCGAAGCGGGGGTTGTATTACGTGTCATGCTGGCCGGACCTGAGAGGAAAAATGAGTGATCGTCCTTCCAGACCCGGAGGGGGTCGAGGACAAATGGGCCGTTATTATTGCAAGTAATTCTTGTTAACAGAAGTAATACAGTAACTTTATTTGTCATTTTTATGGCCGCCGGTCAGCTGCGAAGGCTAACCTAGACCTTTCTGTACGGAGTTTTCTGATGTCTGCGCCTTCTGTTGTGATTGCCGGTTGTGGCGATGTGGGTAGTCGGCTGGCTAGCCAATTGCTCGCCTCGGAATGGGAGGTTCACGGGCTGCGCCGTGATATTTCGCGCCTGCCAGGCGGTGTCATCGGCATTGCCGGCGACCTGTTCAAAAAGGATTGCCCTGACACCTGGCCGATTGGCGGGGTGGATTACCTGGTGTATTGCGCGGCTGCCACAGACCATGACGAGGCCGGGTATCGCGCGGCTTACGTGCAAGGGTTGAAGCACGTGCTGGAGTGGTTGGACGACTACGGGCAGACGCCTAAACATCTGCTGTTCGTATCCAGCAGCAGCGTCTATGGGCAGCAGAATGGGGAGTGGGTCGATGAAACTTCCGAAACCCACGCCCAGGGCTATTCCGGCCAGGTCATGCTGGAAGCCGAGCAGGTCGCGCTCGATAGTGGTATCCCGGCAAGCATCGTGCGCCTTACCGGCATCTATGGCCCGGGCCGCGAGTGGTTGTTGACCCAGGTTCGCCAAGGCTATCGCGTGGCCACCGACCCTCCTTTATATGGCAACCGGATTCACGCAGAGGATGCCGCTGGCCTGCTGGCTTTTTTGTTGCGGCATGTGGAGCAAGGCGGGGCGTTGGACAAGGTCTATATCGGCGTCGACGATGCGCCCGCGCCACTGGCCGAAGTGGTGGGCTGGTTGCGCGAGTACCTGGGGGTGACCGAGTGGTCCGAGGACGCCAGCGTGCGGCGTGCTGGCAGCAAGCAATGCAGCAATGCCCGTGCGAAGGCGTTGGGTTGGGCGCCGACGTATCCGACCTATCGCGAAGGGTATGCGGCGATCCTAAAAGGCTGAAACGCAGTGCAAAAATGTGGGAGCGGGCTTGCTCGCGAAAGCGGTGTATCAGAAACACATTCAGTGACTGACACTCCGCATTCGCGAGCAAGCCCGCTCCCACATTTGGATTTGGGTGAGGCGGATTACTGCTTTTCAAGCAGCCATTGGCGAGGGCCGGGCGTAAACGAAGGCACTTCATCCGCCTGCGCGGTATTGACCGCCTGGAAGATTTCCAGCTGTTTGCCCTTGCGCACAAAGATCCACGGGTTGCCCTGGCCGTTCAGTTGCAGCCAGATGCTGTCGTAGCCGCCGCTCATGGAGGCGCAATCGCCCGCCAGGCACAGGGAATAGCGATCGACGTTAGGCAGGCCGGCGACCTTGCCGTCGGCCTGGAACTGTACGATGGCGCCGCTGCCGAAGCCGTCGGCGATTTTCCAGTCGCCGCCCATGTAGGCCGCGTAAAGCGCCCGCTCGAAGTTTGCGCCCAGTGGCGCACCTTCCGGGGCGGGGTCCTTGGCGCGGGCGAACAGTTGTTCGGGCTCGTTGTCATTGGCGACTTGCAGCAATTGCTTGCCTTTGCGCTTCAATTCGGTGGCGGAGCTGCCGTAAAAGTCCACGCTCCAGGCGCCGGATTTTTCACCGAGCAACTTGCCTTCAGCCACTTCAAAACCGTTGTAATAGCGTGCCTGCGAAGCCTTGGTGTTGACCTCCCACTCGAGGTTCGGGCCATAGGTCTGCAGGGCTTCACGCAAAGGACCGCCCTTCGCTGCCGCATTGATGGCGACCTGGTTGATCCAGGTGCCGCTCACATCAAGGTCGGCAGGGTTGCTGGCGCAGCCGCCGAGCAGCAGGGCGAGCAACGAAGAAGCTACAAGCGCTTTGCGCATCATGAAATCCTTCTGAAACGAAGTCGGCGCAGCCTGTGCAGGCTGCGCCGGGTGTTTTACTCGATGACCAGGATCGCGTCCATCTCAACCTGCGCACCCTTTGGCAGGGCAGCAACGCCGATGGCGGCGCGGGCTGGGTACGGCTGTTCGAAGTACTTGCCCATGATCTCGTTGACCTTGGCGAAGTGGCTCAGGTCGGTGAGGAAGATGTTCAGTTTGACGATGTCCTTGAACGAACCACCGGCAGCTTCGGCAACCGACTTGAGGTTTTCGAAGACCTGTACGGTTTGTGCTTCGAAGCCCTCAACCAGTTCCATGGTCTTTGGGTCCAGCGGGATCTGGCCGGACATGTAGACGGTGTTGCCCGCCTTGATCGCCTGGGAGTAGGTGCCGATGGCGGCCGGGGCCTTGTCGCTGGTGATAACAGTCTTGGTCATGAGTGACTCCTTGTAATAGAACGGCTATGCACGCATGCGGGTGATGCGGATCACTCCGGTCAGGGCGCGCAGTTTCTTGATCACGCGGGCCAGGTGCACACGGTCGTGCACGCTGACCACCAGCTGGACCACGCTGATGCGGCCATCGCGTTCATCCATGCTGATTTTTTCGATATTGCCGTCGGCCGCGTTGACGCTGCTGGCCAGCAGCGCGATCAGGCCGCGCTGGTGCTCCAGCTCCACGCGCAGCTCGACGTTGAATTCGCCGGTGACATCCTTGGCCCAGGAGAGTTGGATGCATTTCTCCGGGTTGTGGCGGATTTCGGTGATGTTGCGGCAGTTGTCCAGGTGCACCACCATGCCTTTGCCCGCCGACAAGTGGCCGACAATCGGGTCGCCCGGGATCGGCGTACAGCATTTGGCATAGCTGAGTACCAAGCCTTCGGTGCCGCGAATCGCCAGCGGGCCTTCCGGGCTTGGCAACTGCTCGCCTTCGCCGAGCAGGCGGCGGGCGACTACATAGGCCATGCGGTTGCCCAGGCCGATATCTTCCAGCAGGTCTTCGATGGTTTCCTGGCGATACTCGTGGAGCATCGCTTGCACGCGCTCTGTAGGAATCTTGTCCAGGGCGCTATCGAAACCGTTAAGCACTTTGTTCAGCAGGCGTTCGCCGAGGCTGATGGATTCGGAGCGACGTTGCAGTTTCAGGGCATGGCGGATGTGGGTGCGCGCCTTGCCTGTGACCACGAAGTTGAGCCACGCCGGGTTCGGGCGCGCGCCCGGTGCGCTGACGATTTCCACTGTGGAGCCGCTTTGCAGCGGTTCGGACAGCGGGGCCAGGCGACGATTGATCCGACACGCAATGCAGCTGTTGCCGACGTCGGTGTGCACCGCGTAGGCAAAGTCGACCGCCGTGGAGCCTTTGGGCAGCTCCATGATCCGGCCTTTGGGCGTGAACACGTAGACCTCGTCCGGGAACAGGTCGATCTTCACGCTTTCGATAAATTCCAGGGAGTTGCCGGCGCGTTGCTGCATTTCCAGCACGCCCTTGACCCACTGGCGGGCGCGGGCGTGGGTGCCTTTTGGCTGCTCGTCGCCGCTGGATTTGTACAGCCAATGGGCGGCGATACCGTTGTTGGCCATCTCTTCCATTTCGCGGGTGCGGATCTGGATCTCGATCGGTACTCCGTGCATACCGAACAGCGTTGTATGCAGCGACTGATAGCCGTTGGCCTTGGGAATCGCGATGTAGTCCTTGAAGCGCCCCGGCAGGGGTTTGTACAAATTATGTACAGCGCCCAGCACCCGGTAGCAGGTGTCGACCTTGTCGACGATGATCCGGAACGCGTACACGTCCATGATCTCGTTGAAGGCCCGGCGCTTGCCGCGCATCTTCTTGTAGATGCCGTAGATGTGTTTCTGCCGGCCGCTGACTTCGCCTTCAATTTCGTCGATCGCCAGGCAATGGCTCAGCGACTCTTCGATCTTGTTGACGATTTCCTTGCGGTTGCCCCGGGCGCGCTTGACCGCCTGGTAGATACGCGCCGAACGCATCGGGTGCATGGCCTTGAAACCGAGGTCTTCGAACTCGATACGAATGGCGTGCATGCCCAGCCGGTTGGCGATGGGCGCGTAGATTTCCAGGGTTTCCTTGGCGATGCGCCGGCGTTTTTCGCCGGAGAGCACTTCCAGCGTGCGCATGTTGTGCAGCCGGTCGGCCAGCTTGACCAGGATCACCCGAATGTCGCGGGCCATGGCCATGGCCATCTTCTGGAAGTTTTCCGCCTGGGCTTCGGCCTTGGTCTCGAAGTTCATCTGGGTCAGTTTGCTGACCCCGTCGACCAGTTCGGCCACGGTTTCGCCAAATTGCGCACTGAGCGCTTCCTTGGCAATGCCGGTGTCTTCGATCACGTCATGCAGCATCGCAGCCATCAGGCTCTGATGGTCCATGTGCATGTCGGCCAGGATATTTGCCACCGCAAGAGGATGCGTGACATACGCCTCGCCACTGCGGCGGCGTTGGCCGTCGTGGGCTTGTTCGGCGTAGAAATACGCTCGGCGGACCAGGTTGACCTGGTCTGGGCCGAGGTAGGTCGATAAGCGATCGGCGAGGGCGTCTATGCTCGGCAAAGGAAAAACTCCTGCCGAAGGCTGTGACCCCGCGCCGTGCTACGTCGACCAGGCATAGGCTTAGACGGCCTCGTTGGACTCGTCCTCGAACGCTGCAAACAGCGGTTCGTCTTGAACGATTTCCTGTTCGGCAATGAACTCGTAGCTCATCAGGCCTTCAGCGATTTCGCGCAGGGCTACAACGGTAGGCTTGTCGTTTTCCCACTGGACCAGGGGCTCTTTGCCGCCAGTGGCCAGTTGACGGGCACGCTTGGTAGAGAGCATGACCAGCTCAAAGCGGTTATCCACGTGTTCTAGGCAGTCTTCAACGGTTACGCGGGCCATGGTATTCCTCGGAGCGAATGCAAGATGCGCGCTGCCCGGTTGGGCGAGCGGACTAAACAGTTTAAAAAATCACCAGCGTTTAGGGAAGCGCTGATTTTCCCCACGCTCTCGCAAAACCGCTACAAGTGCCAATGTAAAGCCCTTGCAGCGGTTTTGGGAAGAGCCAATCAGCCGAGCAGTTCGGCGAGTAATTTGCCGAAACGTTGCTGTTGGCGCTTTTGCTGGAGCTGATTGGTGCGGAAAATCGCCTTCAAGTCATCCAGCGCGTGGGAAAAATCGTCGTTGATGATCAGGTAGTCGTAGTCGACATAGTGGCTCATTTCGCTGACAGCTTCACGCATGCGGCCTTCGATGATCTCGTCGCTGTCCTGGCCTCGGTTGGTCAGGCGCTGGTGCAAGGCTTCCAGCGAGGGCGGCAGGATGAAGATCGAGCGCGCCTTGGGCATCAGCTGGCGTACTTGCTCGGCGCCCTGCCAGTCGATTTCCAGGATCAGGTCGTGGCCTTCGTCCAGGGTCTGTTGCAAGTGGCTTTGCGAGGTGCCGTAGAGGTTGCCGAAGACTTCGGCGCGCTCGAGGAAGTCGCCGTGCTCGATCATCTTGACGAACTCGGTGCGCTCGACGAAGTGATAGTGCACGCCGTTCACCTCACCCGGGCGCATGGCACGGGTGGTGTGGGACACCGAGATGCGGATCTGCTCGTCGGCGTCGGTCAGGGCCTTGACCAGGCTGCTCTTGCCCGCGCCCGAAGGCGCGGAAATGATGTAAAGGGTGCCGGTGCTGTGGGTCATGGAAGTTGCCTTACTCAATATTCTGTACTTGTTCGCGCATCTGCTCGATCAACACTTTGAGGTTGACCGCAGCCGTGGTGCTGCGCGGGTCAAAAGCCTTGGAGCCAAGTGTATTGGCTTCACGGTTGAGTTCCTGCATCAGGAAGTCCAGGCGCCGACCAGCGGCGCCGCCGGACTTGAGCACGCGGCGCACTTCAAGGATGTGGGTGCTCAGGCGGTCCAGCTCTTCGGCGACGTCGCTCTTTTGGGCCAGCAGCACCATTTCCTGTTCCAGCCGCACGGGGTCGAGGTCGGCCTTCATGTCGGTGAAGCGGTCGAGGACCTTCTGGCGCTGGGTCGCGAGCATTTGCGGTACCAGCTCGCGCAGGGTCACCACGTCTTCTTCGATGGAGGTCAGGCGCTCGCTGATCAGGCGGGCCAGCTCGGCGCCTTCGCGCTCGCGGCCAGCCTTGAGCTCCTTCAAGCCTTGGTTGAACAGGGCCAGGGCTTCGGCGTTGAGGGCTTGCGGGTCGGTGGCGTCGGCCACCAGTACGCCAGGCCAGGCCAGTACTTCCAGCGGGTTCAGGGCTGCGGGCTGCTTGATCAGGCTGGCGATGGTTTCGGCGGCAGCGACCAGTTGCGCGGCGCGGTCGCGGTCGACCTGCAGCGGCTTGCCGGTGGTTTCCTCGGTAAAGCGCAGGGTGCATTCCAGCTTGCCGCGCGAGATGCCCTGGCGCAGCGCTTCACGTACGGCGCCTTCGAGGTCGCGGAAGGATTCCGGCAGGCGCAGGTGCGGCTCCAGGTAACGGCTGTTGACCGAGCGCAATTCCCAGCTCAGGGTGCCTTGTGCGCCGGCTTTTTCGACGCGGGCGAAGGCGGTCATGCTGTGCACCATGGAGGTACCTCGCGTTGCAGTCCCGTAAAAACGGGCTGATGGTTAAGAAGGCGCAGGATTGTAGCGCAGTGGGACGAGCGCGCCCAAACGCGAGCATTCGTAACCGAATTTTTTAGAAGTGCCCCGAATCGGCTCGCGGCTCTATAATGCTCGGCAGTTTTTCGTCCTCCGTACAGGTATCCCCTATGAAACGTCCAAGTGGTCGCGCTGCCGATCAGCTCCGCTCGATCCGCATCACCCGCAACTACACCAAACACGCCGAGGGATCCGTACTGGTCGAGTTTGGCGATACCAAGGTTATCTGCACCGTCAGCGTTGAAAACGGCGTGCCGCGTTTCCTTAAAGGCCAGGGCCAGGGTTGGTTGACCGCCGAATACGGCATGCTGCCGCGCGCCACCGGCGAGCGTAACCAGCGTGAAGCCAGCCGTGGCAAGCAAGGCGGGCGCACCCTGGAAATCCAGCGCCTGATCGGCCGTTCCTTGCGCGCTGCGCTGGATATGTCCAAGCTGGGCGACGTGACCCTGTACGTCGATTGCGACGTGATCCAGGCGGACGGCGGCACCCGTACCGCGTCCATCACCGGCGCCATGGTGGCCCTGGTCGATGCGCTTAAAGTGATCAAGAAGCGTGGCGGCCTCAAGGGCGGCGACCCGCTCAAGCAGATGATCGCCGCTGTGTCGGTGGGCATGTACCAGGGCGAGCCAGTGCTGGACCTGGACTACCTGGAAGACTCGGCCGCCGAGACTGACCTGAACGTCGTGATGACCAGCACCGGTGGTTTCATCGAAGTGCAGGGCACCGCCGAAGGCGCGCCATTCCAGCCGGCCGACCTGAACGCCATGCTCGCCCTGGCGCAGAAAGGCATGACCGAAATCTTCGAACTGCAGAACGCCGCCCTGGCCGACTGAGCCTGCCTCAAGGAGAAGCGCCATGAATGACAGCCAAATGCCGGTGCCTACGCCTTCCTACGAAGTGCGCCAGGGAGCGATGTTGTGTCATCTCGCGGCGTTTCTGGGGTTTGTGTTCCCCTTCGGCAGTGTCGTCGGGCCGCTAATCCTGTGGCAGATGAAGAAGGAAAAGGACCCGTTCATTGATGATCAGGGCAAGGAAGCCTTGAATTTCCAGATCACCGTGGCCATCGCCTGGATGACTTGCATCGTGCTGGCCTTCGCAGTGATCGGGTTTTTCCTGATGTTTGCCCTGGCCATCGCCACTGTGGTGCTGACGATCATCGGCAGCATCAAGGCCAACAAGGGGATTGCCTATCGCTATCCCTTGACCTGGCGTGTGATCAAATAATGAGCGCCCACAAAAAAACCGACAGCGATGTCGGTTTTTTTGTGCCTGGGAAAAGACCTCAGATGGTCAGTGTCCAGTCGTAGTCCACGATCAGCGGCGCGTGCTGCGAGAAGCGCGGCTGACGCGGCAAGCGTGCGCTGCGAACGAACCGGCGCAGACCCGGGGTCAGCAACTGGTAGTCGAAACGCCAGCCCAGGTTGAGCATCTCGGCCTGTTCGTTATCCGGCCACCAGCTGTACTGGTCGCCTTCACGGCTGACTTCACGCAGGGCATCCACATAGCCCATGTTGCCGACAATCTCGTCCATCCAGGCCCGTTCCGGCGCGAGGAAGCCCGGGGATTGCTGGCTGTCGCGCCAGTTCTTGATATCCAGCTTCTGTTGCGCCACGTAGAGCGAGCCACAATAAATGTACTCGCGACGTTTGCGCCGCTGTTTATCCAGGTAACGGGCGAAGTCGTCCATTAGCTTGAACTTTTGGTTCAAGTCTTCATCGCCGTTCTGCCCCGAAGGAAGCAGCAAGGTCGCGATGCTGACCTTATCGAAATCGGCTTGCAGGTAGCGCCCGTAGCGGTCGGCTGTCTCGAAGCCGAGGCCGCTGATGACCGCCTTGGGTTGCAACCGCGAGTACAAAGCCACGCCACCTTGGGTGGGCACTTCGGCATCGCAGGCATAAAGGAAGTAGCCATCCAGTTGGAAGGCTGGGTCGTCCAGTTCAAAGGCGGAGGCGCGGGTATCCTGCAGGCAGATGACGTCGGCATTCTGGGCTTGCAGCCAACTGAGCAAACCACGCTCGACTGCAGCCTGAATACCATTAACGTTCACACTGATGATCCGCATAAATGGCCCCAAAAATCGCGTGCGTGTATGATACACGCCGTCTACCTAATTAGCTAAATCCGTGGTATCTGAGGCTTTTTTCATGCAGGCGTATCAACGCGATTTCATTCGTTTTGCCATCGATCGCGGCGTTTTGCGCTTCGGTGAGTTCACTTTGAAGTCCGGGCGCACCAGCCCGTACTTCTTCAATGCAGGCTTGTTCAACTCGGGTTCGGCCCTGGCTCAGCTGGGTCGTTTCTACGCGGCAGCCATCGTTGAAAGCGGTATTTCCTTCGACGTGCTGTTTGGCCCGGCGTACAAGGGTATCCCTCTGGCGGCCGCTACCGCCGTGGCCCTGGCCGAACATCATGGGCAGGACCTGCCGTGGTGCTTCAACCGCAAGGAAGCCAAGGCCCATGGCGAAGGCGGTAGCCTGGTGGGCGCGCCGCTGACCGGCGACGTGCTGATCATCGACGACGTGATTACCGCCGGCACCGCCATCCGTGAGGTGATGCAGATCATTGCTTCCCAGGACGGCGCCAAGGCGGCCGGCGTGCTGATCGCGCTGAACCGCCAAGAGCGCGGCAATGGTGAGTTATCGGCGATCCAGGAAGTCGAGCGTGATTTCGGCATTCCGGTGGTGAGCATTGTGTCGTTGAACCAGGTGTTGCAGTTCCTGGAAGATGATCCGCAGCTCAAGCAGCATTTGCCGGCGGTGCGGGCGTACCGCGAGCAGTTTGGCGTGTAACACAGCCCTCCCACATTTGATCTCCATCGTTTTCAAGATCTGCAAACAAAAAGCCCCCGCTCAATTGAATTGAGTGGGGGCTTTTTGTTTGCAGCGTTTAAGGACGTTTGCGGTTGCTGATCAGCGTACCCACACCGGTATCGGTGAAGATTTCCAGCAGGATCGCATTCGGCACGCGGCCATCCAGGATCAGCGAGCTGCCGACGCCGCCTTGCACCGCTTCCAGCGCGCAACGGATCTTCGGCAGCATGCCGCCGTAGATGGTGCCGTCGGCGATCAGCTCGTCCACCTGTTGGGTGTTCAAGCCGGTCAGCACCTTGCCTTCCTTGTCCATCAGGCCGGCGATGTTCGTCAGCAGCATCAGCTTTTCAGCCTTCAGCGCCTCGGCCACTTTGCCTGCCACCAGGTCGGCGTTGATGTTGTAGGACTCGCCGTTGGCACCCACGCCGATGGGCGCGATCACCGGGATGAAATCGCCCTTGACCAGCAGGTTCAGCAAGTCGGTGTTGATGCCGATCACTTCGCCCACTTGGCCGATGTCGATGATCTCCGGCTGGGTCATTTCCGGCGTCTGGCGGGTAACCGTCAGTTTTTTCGCGCGGATCAGCTCCGCATCCTTGCCGGTCAGGCCGATCGCGCTGCCGCCGTGGCGGTTGATCAGGTTGACGATGTCCTTGTTGACCTGGCCGCCGAGGACCATCTCCACCACGTCCATGGTCTGCGCGTCAGTGACGCGCATGCCATCGATGAAGTGACTCTCGATCGACAAGCGCTTGAGCAGGTCACCGATCTGCGGGCCGCCACCGTGCACGACCACCGGGTTGATCCCCACGGCTTTCATCAACACGATATCGCGGGCAAAGCCGGTTTTCAGCTCGTCGCTTTCCATGGCATTGCCGCCGTACTTGATCACCAGCGTCTTGCCGACGTAGCGTCGAATGTAAGGCAACGCTTCGGACAGGACCTTGGCGGTGTTGGCAGCGGCTTCGCGTTCGAGGGTCATTCAGGGCTCCGGTAAAAAATCAGAACGGTAATTGGAGATCAGGGGCAACACGTTTCAACTGGGCGTGGAACACGTCCTTGATGCGCTGCAACTCAGCCTCGGTATCCGCCTCGAAACGCAGGACCAGCACCGGTGTGGTGTTGGACGCGCGAACCAGGCCCCAGCCTTTGGCGTAATCGACTCGCACACCATCAATGGTGGTCAGGTTGGCGCCTTCGCCCCATTGCGCATCGTGCAGTGCGTCAATGATGCTGAATTTGCTCTCCTCGGTCACATGGATATTGATCTCTGGCGTAGAAATATCATTCGGGAAGGTCTGAAACAGCTCCTGCGCCGTGGATTTTTCCTTGCTGAGGATCTCCAGCAGACGCGCGGCGCTGTAAATGCCGTCGTCAAACCCGAACCAGCGCTCCTTGAAGAACACGTGACCGCTCATTTCACCGGCCAACAGGGCGCCGGTTTCCTTCATTTTCTTTTTGATCAACGAGTGACCGGTCTTCCACATTAGCGGACGGCCGCCATATTCCTTGATCAGCGGCGTGAGGCGGCGGGTGCATTTGACGTCGAAGATGATTTCGGCGCCTGGGTTGCGTGCCACCACGTCGCGGGCAAACAGCATCAGCAGGCGGTCCGGGAACACGATTTCGCCGGTTTCGGTCACCACGCCCACACGGTCGCCGTCGCCGTCGAAGGCCAGGCCCACGTCAGCCCCGGTTTCCTTGACCTTGGCGATCAGGTCCACCAGGTTTTCAGGCTTGCCCGGGTCCGGGTGGTGGTTGGGGAAGTGGCCGTCGACCTCGCAAAACAGCGGGATGACTTCGCAGTTCAGCGCTTCGAGCAGTTGCGGGGCGATCACGCCGGCCGCGCCGTTGCCGCAGTCCACCACCACTTTGAGGCGGCGTGCGAGCTTCACGTCACGGGTGATTTCGTCAGAGTAGCGCTGCAGGATGTCGACTTTAGTGATGCTGCCGGTGCCGCTGGTCAGGTCGTTTGTCTTCAGGCGGGTGTGCAGGGCCTGGATCTGTTCGTTGGCGAGGGTGTCGCCAGCGATGACGATCTTGAAGCCGTTGTAGTCCGACGGGTTGTGGCTGCCGGTGAGCATCACCCCGGATTTGCCGGCCAGCACGTTGGCGGCGTAGTAAAGCGCAGGCGTCGGCACCAGGCCCACGTCGCTGACATGGCAGCCGCTGTCGGCCAGGCCCTGGATCAGTTGTTCCACCAGCTCGGGGCCGGATAGGCGACCGTCACGGCCGACCGAAACGTTCGGCTCACCCTGGGCCAGGCTCTGTGAGCCGATGGCGCGGCCGATCCAGTAGGCGGTTTCGGCGGTCAGGGTCTTTGGCACTACGCCACGGATGTCGTAGGCGCGAAAGATGCTGTCGGGGAATGTCGGGGCTACTCGGGCTGCGGTACTCATCGCGGGGGGAAACTCCATCTGAAGGGGGCAAGGCGGGCCTTAAAGTGGCTGGCCGGCAGGCTCAAACTGAAGGGTATGACGACGTTTTCGGCAGAGAGTTCGTGGTGCGCAAATGCCATCGGAGCCTGGGCTCCGTCTTTTTGTTGGCGTAATGCATTGATTTCTCTGGGGAAATCTCGCTTGGAAAATCCGCGCATTCTTCATCCTGAAAAGCCCTGCGGGGGCGTCAGCCGGGCAAAAGCGCCCGGCCAGATTCAGCTTAGTCAGTGGCTGCCGGAATGCCCAAAGCCACCTGCACCGCGTTGTGTTTCATCAAATTCCGAAACCAGTTCGAAATGCGCCTGCACCACCGGTACGAGAACAAGCTGGGCGATGCGCTCGCCGACCGCGATGTTGAATGCGGTCTGGCCACGGTTCCAGCACGACACCATCAGCTCGCCCTGGTAGTCCGAATCGATCAGGCCCACCAGGTTGCCAAGCACGATGCCGTGTTTGTGGCCCAGGCCGGAGCGCGGCAGGATCAGCGCGGCCAGGCCCGGGTCGCCGACGTAGATCGACAGGCCGGTAGGGATCAGGAGGGTCTGGCCCGGCTCAAGCACGGTGTCTTGCTTGAGCATGGCGCGCAGGTCCAGGCCCGCGGAGCCAGGGGTGGCGTAGGCCGGCAGTGGGAATTCGGTGCCGATGCGTGGGTCGAGGATCTTGGCTTGCAAAGCGTGCATGGAAATTAAACCTGGTTCAGCCGTTGGGCGATAAAAGAGATCAGCTGGCGGGCAATCTTGCCCTTGCTGGTCTGGGCGAAAAGGGTGGCGTGCAGCTCGCGGTCGATCACGCTGCAGGCGTTTTCCTCGCTGTTGAAGCCGATGCTCGGGTTGGCGACATCATTGGCAACGATCAGGTCGAGGTTTTTGTCTTTCAATTTGCGTGCGGCGTAATCCAGCAGGTGTTCGGTCTCGGCGGCGAAACCGACGCTGAACGGACGGTCCGGACGCGTGGCGATGGTGGCCAGGATGTCCGGGTTGCGCACCATTTGCAGGAGCAGGCCGTCGCCGCTCGTAGGATCTTTCTTGAGCTTTTGCGGGGCAACGACTTCCGGTCGGTAGTCTGCTACCGCTGCCGAAGCGATAAACAGATCGCAAGGAATGGCTGCCTCACAGGCCGCCAACATGTCTCGGGCGCTGACTACGTCGATTCGCGTGACGCGATCGGGGGTCGGCAAATGCACCGGGCCGGTGATCAATGTAACGCGTGCGCCTGCCTCAACCGCCGCTTCGGCCAGGGCAAAGCCCATTTTTCCTGAGCTATGGTTGGTGATGTAGCGCACCGGGTCGATGTTTTCCTGGGTCGGGCCGGCGGTGATCAGTACGTGCTTGCCGGTCAGGGCCAGGTGCTGGAAGCACTCGGCGGCGCACAGCGCCAGGTCGGTGGCTTCGAGCATGCGGCCCATGCCCACGTCGCCGCAGGCCTGGCTGCCGGACGCCGGGCCGAACACCTTGAGGCCACGGCTTTGCAGCAGTTGCGTGTTGGCTTGGGTGGCCGGATCGCGCCACATGGCCTGGTTCATGGCCGGGGCGATGGCGACGGTGGCGTCGGTAGCCAGTACCAGGGTGGTCAGCAGGTCATCGGCGATGCCTTG
This sequence comes from Pseudomonas sp. AC463, assembly GCF_979253585.1. Taxonomy (NCBI): domain Bacteria; kingdom Pseudomonadati; phylum Pseudomonadota; class Gammaproteobacteria; order Pseudomonadales; family Pseudomonadaceae; genus Pseudomonas; species Pseudomonas sp. AC463. The sequence goes on from NZ_CEEDDZ010000006.1 coordinate 196,897, forward strand.
GGCCAGGCGCGCGATCAGGTCGGCAGTGGCCGGGGCGATCAGCACCAGGTCGGCCCATTTGGCCAGTTCGATATGGCCCATGGCGGCTTCGGCGGCCGGGTCCAGCAGGTCCAGGTGAACCGGGTGGCCGGACAAGGCCTGCATGGTCAGCGGGGTGATGAACTCACTGCCGCCACGGGTCATGACCACGCGCACTTCGGCGCCCTGGTCAAGGAGCCTGCGGACCAGCTCTGCGCTCTTGTAGGCGGCAATGCCGCCGCCGACGCCGAGAACGATGCGTTTCCGATACAGACGCTGCATTGGTTTGCCTTTCCAGTTCAGTGATGCCAGTTCAATGGCGCGTGCGATGCCCCCTCCCCAGGTGAAATCGCATGCAAAAAAGAGGGCCTACGATAACACAGCGCCTGCCGGGCAACAGCGGCGCACATGCACACGGAGGTGGGATGAGTATTCGCGATTGGCCTGTGGCGGAGCGTCCACGGGAGAAGCTTCTGGAGTGGGGCGCGGCTAGCCTTTCCGACGCCGAGCTATTGGCGATTTTCCTGCGGACCGGGGTTTCCGGGCGCAGTGCGGTCGACCTGGCACGGCACCTGCTGGCGCAGTTCGGCGGCCTGCGCCCATTGTTGGACGCCAGCCAGACCCTGTTCAGCCAGCAACTGGGGCTTGGTCCGGCGAAGTTTGCGCAGTTGCAGGCGGTGCTGGAAATGTCCAGGCGCCACATGGCCGAACGGCTGCGCGGTGATTCCGTGCTGGAAAGCCCGGTGGCTGTGCGTAATTACCTCAAGGCGCTGTTGCGTCATGAGGCCCACGAGGTCTTCGGCTGCTTGTTCCTCGACTCCAGGCACCGGGTGCTGGGCTTCGAGGCCATATCCCAGGGTACGATCGATGCCGCCATGGTGTACCCGCGGCAGGTGGTGAAGCGTGCACTGGCTTACAACGCGGCGGCGCTGATCCTGTGTCACAACCACCCATCGGGCAGCCTGGAGCCGAGCGCGGCTGATCGAAAATTAACCAAAGTCCTGCAGAAGGCCTTGGAAATGGTGGACGTGCGGGTGCTCGATCACATCATCGTGGGCGATGGTGACCCGCTGTCGATGGCGGAATATGGGTGGATTTAGGCCCGCCCCAGCGGGGCGAGCCGGGGGCTCAGGGTTTGACGCTGACCTTGGAGAAATCCTGGCGCCCGAACGGGCTCACCTGGTACCCCTCGACATTCTTGCGCGCCAGGGCAAACGCGGTCGGGTGCGCCAGCGGCAGCCACAGCGCCTGCTGCTGGATCTGCGCCTGGGCCTGTTGATACAGCTTGCTGCGCACGCCTTGCTCGCTGGTGGTCTTGCCGGCGCTGATCAGCTTGTCCAGCGCCGGGTCGCAGTAGCGGGCGAAGTTGGTGCCGGACTTGACCGCCGCGCAGGAGAACTGCGGGGTCAGGAAGTTATCCGGGTCGCCGTTGTCGCCGGCCCAGCCCATGAACAGCAGGTCGTGCTCGCCGGCTTTGGCGCGGCGAATCAGCTCGCCCCATTCGATCACGCGGATCTCTGCCTGGATGCCGACCTTGGCCAGGTCCGCCTGCAGCAATTGCGCGCCGAGATTCGGGTTGGGGTTCAGCAGGCTGCCGGTAGGGCGGGTCCAGATGGTGGTCTTGAAGCCGTCCTTGAGCCCGGCGCGGTCCAGCAGGGCCTTGGCCTTGGCGAGGTCCTGTGGATAACCCGGCAGGTCCTTGGCGTAGCTCCAGGTGTTGGGCGGGTACGGGCCATTGGCTGCTTCGGCGGTGCCTTCGAAGACGGCCTTGAGGTAGCTGGCCTTGTCGAAAGCCAGGTTGATCGCCTGGCGCACTTCGGGCTTGTCCAGCGGCGGGTGCTGGCTGTTGATGGCCACAAAAGCGGTCATGAACGCTGCGGTTTTTTCCACCTTGAGCGCCGGGTCTTTTTCGGCCTCGCCCACATCCAGCGGCTTGGGCGACAGGGCGATCTGGCACTCATCGCGCTTCAGTTTCTGCAAGCGTACGTTGGGGTCGGTGGTAATCGCGAAGATCAAGTTATCCACAGCCGGTTTGCCGGCGAAGTAGTCCGGGTTGGCCTTGTAGCGAACCACGGCGTCTTTCTGGAAGCGGCTGAAGATGAACGGCCCGGTGCCGATCGGCTGGCTGTTGAGCTTTTCCGGGGTGCCGGCCTTGAGCAGTTTGTCGGCGTATTCGGCCGGGTAGATCGAGGCAAAGCCCATGCTCAGGGCGGCTAGGAAAGTGGAGTCGGCGTGATCCAGGGTGAAACGCACGGTCAGCGGGTCGAGGGCGTCGATCTTCTTGATCAGCGCGGGCAATTGCAGGGACTGCGCATGGGGGAAGCCGCTTTGGGCGATCTTGTGCCACGGGTGCGCCGGGTCGAGCATGCGCTCGAAGCTGAAGCGCACGTCTTCGGCAGTCAGGGTGCGGCTTGGGGTGAAGTACTCGGTGCGGTGGAATTTCACGTCCGGGTGCAGTTTGAAGGTGTAGGTCAGGCCATCCGGCGAAACGTCCCAGCTGTCTGCCAGGCTAGGCACCAGCTTGCCGCTGGCGGCGTCGTAATCCACCAGGCGGTTCATCAGCACGTCGGCCGAGGCATTGGTGGTGGTCAGCGAGTTGTATTGCACCACGTCGAACCCTTCGGGGCTGGCCTCGGTGCAGACGCTCAGGTTGCTGGCGGCAGAGGCCAGCGGGGCGATAAAGAGAGGGGCTAGCAATAGCGGTAGGGCAGCGAGGCGCATGTTCGGGTTCCTTTGCAGATCGAAGGCCCATCTGCGAGTGCAGTCTGGAAAAGTCCTACCGTAGTGGTCTGATTGATAAATGACTAGCCCATTTTTGCCTGTGCTTTTGCGTCAAATGCTGTTTTGATGGCGCCTCAGCGCGTTTCGCCGTGCGCATTCCTGTGCGGGCGGGCGCTGTAAATCATTCTGTGCGACGAGCGGTCGGCTGTTACAGCGGCCCCTCCTGGCAACGGTTCGGGCGTCTGTCGCCGAGATTTACGCCAGTAAAAACACACGGGCTGTTGTTGCACCTGGGTCTTTCTGGTATAAAGCAGCGCTCTTTTCTAGGGGCCCGGTTCCTTCACTGTAGGTGTAGCCGGTAAGACCCTTAAAGAAACGCGGCGCCTGGCGCCAAATGACTGAGAGATTAAGCGGCCAACCCATGCCGGGTTGGGCATGTGGTTTTAGAGGGCTGAGGCATGTCGAGAGTCTGTCAAGTTACCGGTAAGGGTCCGGTGACTGGGAATAACATTTCCCACGCAAATAACAAAACCCGTCGTCGTTTCCTGCCGAACCTGCAGCATCACCGCTTCTGGGTTGAAGAAGAGAAACGTTTTGTTCGCCTGCGTGTATCTGCCAAAGGCATGCGTATCATCGACAAGCGTGGCATCACTGTCGTGCTGGCCGAAATCCGCGCCGCTGGCAAGATCTAAGGAGCTCTATCATGCGTGAATTGATTCGAATGATCTCTAGCGCCGGTACTGGTCACTTCTACACTACCGACAAGAACAAGCGTACTACCCCGGACAAGCTCGAAAAGAAAATGTTCGACCCGCGCGTTCGCAAGCACGTGATCTACAAAGAAGGCAAAATCAAGTAATTGATTTTCCTCCTTATGAAAAAGCCCGTCTCTCACGAGACGGGCTTTTTTTTGCCTGCGATTTGCTGATCAGGCTTTCTGTTCGAACACCACGTAGATCTTGCGGCATGGCTCCAGCACTTCCCAAGTGCCGCTGAACCCGGCGGGAATCACGAAGCGGTCGCCGGCGCGCAAGGTCTTGGCGTTACCCTCGGCATCGCGCAGCACGGACACACCTTGCACAATCTCGCAATATTCGTGCTCGGTGTAGTTGACCTTCCACTGCCCGACTTCACCTTCCCAGACCCCGGCGCTCATCTGGCCGCACGGGCTGTTGTAGTGGTTGTAGAGGGTTTGCTCGGGGTCGCCCTTGAGGATTTTTTCCGCGGCAGGGCGGTAGCGTTCGGGGGCGGTGCTGGCTTGGCTGAAGTCGACGATGTCCTGGATGCTCATGTGCGTGTCCCGTCTGGCCTGCGGTTGGAGAGCCCAAAGTCTATGTTTATTAAAATGAACATCGCAAGGGCGTTTACCGGCGTTATGTCAAATATATTGAAACACCCCCAGCCGCTGGTTTAGGGTGGCAGCTGCCTTGAGCCGAACAGCAGGCTGGCCGGGCAAAGAATTCTTTGAGGCTGCCGGGGGACATCGCCTGGCCCTTGTATTCAACAAGAGGAGGACACTCGCATGACCACCCTGACCCGTGCCGACTGGGAACAACGCGCCAAGGATCTGAAGATCGAAGGCCGCGCGTATATCAATGGCGAATACACCGCCGCTGTTTCCGGTGACACCTTCGAATGCATCAGCCCGGTCGATGGCTGTCTGCTGGCCACCATTGCCAGTTGTGACGCCGCCGACGCCCAGCGCGCCGTGGAAAATGCCCGCGCTACCTTCAATTCCGGTGTCTGGTCGCGCCTTGCGCCGGCCAAGCGCAAAGCTGCCATGATCCGTTTCGCCGCGTTGCTCAAGGCCAACGCCGAAGAGCTGGCGCTGCTCGAAACCCTGGACATGGGCAAGCCGATCAGCGATTCCCTGGGCATCGACGTGCCGGGCGCCGCCAATGCCCTGAGCTGGAGCGGCGAAGCGATCGACAAGATCTACGACGAAGTCGCCGCCACCCCGCACGACCAACTGGGTCTGGTGACCCGCGAGCCGGTGGGCGTGGTCGGCGCCATCGTGCCGTGGAACTTCCCGTTGATGATGGCCTGCTGGAAACTCGGCCCGGCGCTGTCCACCGGCAACTCGGTGATCCTCAAACCTTCGGAAAAATCCCCGCTGACTGCAATCCGCATCGCGGCACTGGCCGTTGAAGCCGGCATCCCAAAAGGCGTGTTCAACGTGCTGCCGGGCTACGGCCACACCGTGGGCAACGCGCTGGCGCTGCACATGGACGTCGACACCCTGGTGTTCACCGGTTCTACCAAGATCGCCAAGCAACTGTTGATCCGCTCCGGCGAGTCGAACATGAAGCGTGTATGGCTGGAAGCCGGCGGCAAGAGCCCGAACATCGTGTTCGCTGACGCGCCGGACCTGCAAGCCGCCGCCGAATCCGCCGCCAGCGCCATCGCCTTCAACCAGGGCGAAGTCTGCACCGCAGGTTCGCGCCTGCTGGTGGAGCGCTCCATCAAGGATAAATTCCTGCCGCTGGTGATCGAGGCCCTCAAAGGCTGGAAGCCAGGCAACCCGCTGGACCCGGCGACCAACGTCGGCGCCCTGGTGGACACCCAGCAGATGAACACTGTGCTGTCCTACATCGAAGCCGGGCATGCCGACGGCGCCAAGCTGGTCGCAGGCGGCAAGCGCACCCTGGAAGAAACCGGTGGCACCTACGTTGAACCGACGATTTTCGACGGCGTGACCAACGCGATGAAGATCGCCCAGGAAGAGATCTTCGGCCCAGTGCTGTCGGTGATCACCTTCGACAGTGCCGAGGAAGCGATCAAGATCGCCAACGACACCGTTTACGGTCTGGCCGCAGCGGTATGGACGGCGGATATCTCCAAGGCGCACCTGACCGCCAAGGCTCTGCGCGCCGGTAGTGTGTGGGTCAACCAGTACGACGGCGGCGACATGACCGCACCGTTTGGTGGCTTCAAGCAGTCGGGCAATGGCCGCGACAAGTCGCTGCATGCGTTCGACAAGTACACCGAGCTGAAGTCGACCTGGATCAAGCTGTAAGCAACACCGCAGTACAAATGTGGGAGGGGGCTTGCTCCCGATAGCAGTGGATCAGGCACCACCAGTGCTGGCTGATCCACGGCTATCGGGGGCAAGCCCCCTCCCACACTGTTTTGTGTGTACACAAGAATTATCCACAGGAGCGTGGCAATGCGTTGGGCGACTTATTTCGCCGTGTTGGCCTCGGTACTCAGCGTCGGTCTGGCGCTGGGCGTAAGCATGCCGCTGGTGTCCCTGCGCCTCGAAAGCTGGGGGTATGGCAGTTTCGCTATCGGTGTGATGGCGGCGATGCCGGCCTTTGGGGTGCTGCTGGGTGCCAAGGTTTCCAGTCGCCTGGCCTCGTGGCTGGGCACCGCCAACCTGATGCGCCTGTGCCTGTGGGCTGGAGCGGTGTCCATCGGCCTACTGGCGATTTTGCCCAGCTACCCGGTGTGGCTGGTGCTGCGGCTGATGATCGGGGTGATCCTGACCATCGTGTTTATCCTCGGCGAAAGCTGGATCAACCAGTTGGTGGTGGAGCAATGGCGCGGACGGCTGGTGGCGCTGTATGGCTGCAGTTATGCGTTGAGCCAGCTCTCGGGCCCGCTGCTGCTGGGCTTGATCGGCACCGACCATGACTATGGTTTCTGGGTCGGGGTTGGCCTGCTGGTGATTGCGCCGTTGGCATTGCTGGGTCGTTCGGGTGCACCCACTGCCGATTCCTTCAGCGTGACCTTCGGCGACCTGTGGCGTTTCTGCCGGAGCCTGCCGGCGATTGCCTGGGCTGTGGCGCTGTTTGCCGCGTTCGAGGCGATGATTCTGACGCTGCTGCCGGTGTATTGCCTGCAACAGGGTTTTACCGCCGAGGTTGCCTTGGCGATGGTCAGTACGGTGGTGGTCGGTGATGCGCTGCTGCAATTGCCCATCGGCGCGCTGGCCGATTACCTGCCAAGGCGCACTTTGTTCCTGAGCTGTGCGGTGCTGTTGCTGGCTTCGAGCCTGGCAATTCCCTTGCTGATGCATACGCCGCTGATCTGGCCGGTGTGGGTGCTGTTCGGCGCGAGTGCCGGTGGGTTGTTTACCTTGTCGCTGATCCTGATCGGCGAGCGCTACCGCGACGATGCGCTGGTGCGCGCCAATGCCCACGTGGCTCAGCTGTGGGGTATCGGTTGTCTGATCGGCCCGCTGGTGGCCGGTGCGGGCAGCCAGTGGATCAGCGGGCATGCGCTGCCGTTGCTGATGGCGGCGGGGGCGTTGGGCCTGGTAGTGCTGTTGCTGCGCCAAGGAGCATTCGGCGCTGCCCACCCCGCCTAACCTTGAAATGCAATCAAATGTGTTTCTAAAGCATGCGTTCCAGGCCAACGCTGGTGGCAAACCAGGCATTGAACCGGCGCCACCAGCTGCCAGGCTCGCGGGTCAGTGTGTGCAACTGGCCGTTATCCTCGGTCACCCACACCACCTGGCCATCCTGCAATTTCGCCTCATAGCTCAACGCTGGCGCCATGCCTTGCAGCGCGAGGTTGCGCACGTGTTCCGCCAGCTCTGGGCTGTCCACCAGCACGCCGACTTCGGTGTTCCACAGCACCGAGCGCGGGTCGAAATTGAAGGAGCCGATAAACGACTTGGTGCGATCAAAGATCATCGCCTTGCTGTGCAGGCTGGAGTCCGAGCCCCGGAACGTGCCGCGCCGAAACAGGTGCGGACCGCTGCCCGCGCTGGGGTCGCCCGGCTGGCGGCGCAATTCGTAGAGTTTTACCCCGTGCTCCAGCAGCGCCTTGCGATACGGTGCGTAGCCGCCATGCACGGCCGGTACGTCGGTGGCTTCCAGGGAGTTGGTGAGCAGGCTTACGGAGACGCCCGCATCGGCGCGCCCGGTCAGGTACACCAGCCCCGGCTGCCCGGGTACAAAGTACGCCGAAATCATCATCAGCTCGTGGTTCACGCCCTTAAGCTCCGGCGCCAATTGGGTGGTCAGCAGCAGGTGCGGGTCCGGGTCGGCCTTGGCCAGCACCTTACTCGGCGCGTCCCACAATGCCTGGTTCCAGGCCCAGATCAGCTCGCGGCGCCAGGTGTCCATGCGCGGTTGGGTCTGGTAGGTGCGCAAGCGGTTGTACAGCGCGTGGTTCTGCTGGCGCGACTCGGCCAATGAGGCTTCCAGGCGCACGCGGGCGGCGGCCAGGTCGCCTTTGGACGGGGTGTTGGAGACAAAATCGTCGATGGGTTTGCTCAGCGCGCTGTTCCAGTACTGATCGAAACTGTGCCCGAGTTGCTCGGCCACCGGCCCCACGCTGAGCATGTCGATATCGGTGAAATTGAGATTGGGCTCGGCGTCGAAATACTCATCCCCCAGGTTACGCCCGCCGACGATGGCTACGCTGTTATCCGCCAGCCACAGCTTGTTGTGCATGCGTCGATGTTGCAGCGACAAGTCGAACAGCCGGCCCATGGCCCGCGTCACGCCGGTGCTGCGCCCCAGGTGCAGGGGGTTGAACAGGCGAATCTCGATCTTGGGGTGGGCGGCGAGGGTGGCGATGATCTGGTCGAGGCCGTCGCTGGTGGTGTCGTCCAGCAGGATGCGTACGCGCACGCCACGGTCGGCGGCCTTGAGCAGTTCGTCCACCAGCATGCGCGTGCTGATGCCGTCGTGGACGATGTAGTACTGCAGGTCGAGGCTGCTTTGGGCGTTGCGGATCAGTTCGGCGCGGGCCATGAAGGCTTCGCTGCTGTTGGGCAGCAGGCGAAAGCCCGAGCGGCCTTGATAGGGCGCGGCCTGGGCCTGGATCGAGCGGCCGAACGACGATTGCGCGGCGGGCAGGGCGTCGCTGGGGATGCGCGGTGTGCTCATCGTGGCGCAACCGCCCAGGGTCAGGGCTCCCAACAGGAAAAACGGTAAAAGCCGTCGAATCATCAAGGGAGTTGCTTCCAGATCAGGGCGGTTGTCGGCATATGACGGCAATTTCCCGCGAAAGGTCAGTCTGCCGCCTCGGCCAGCAGTTTGCTTGCGGCGGCCCCGACTTTGCGCACGGCTTCTTCTATCTGCGCGGTTGGTTTGGCAGCGTAGTTCATGCGCAAGCAGTTGCGGTACTTGCCCGAGGCCGAAAAGATACTGCCCACCGCCACCTGTACGCCTTGCTCCACCAGGATGCGATTGAGCTTGAGGGTATCGAAGCCTTCCGGCAGTTCGATCCACAGCATAAAGCTGCCTTGCGGGCGACTGGCACGGGTGCCGGCCGGGAAATAACGGCTGACCCAATCGAGCATCAAGTCGCGATTGCGCTGGTATTGGGTGCGCATCCGCCGTAAATGCGGCTCGAAATGCCCGCCCTTGAGAAATTCGGCAATCGCGATCTGTGGCTGCGTGGCGGTGGAGCCGGTGCTGATGTATTTCATGTGCAGCACCCGTTCCAGGTAGCGGCCCGGTGCGACCCAGCCAATGCGCAGGCCCGGCGCCAGGGTTTTCGAGAACGAGCTGCACAACAGCACCCGGCCATCTTCGTCGAAGGATTTGATGGTGCGCGGGCGCGGGTAGCTGTAGGCCAATTCGCCATACACATCGTCTTCGATGATCGCCACGTCAAAGCGCTGGGCCAGGGTCAGCAGGGCGCGTTTGCGCGCCTCGGGCATAATGTAGCCCAAGGGGTTGTTGCAGTTGGGGGTCAGCTGGATGACTTTGATCGGCCACTGTTCCAGCGCCAGTTCCAGAGCTTCGAGACTGATGCCGGTGATGGGGTCGGTGGGGATTTCCAAAGCCTTCATGCCCAGGCCCTTGAGGGTCTGCATGGCGCCGTGGAAGCTCGGTGAGTCCACCGCGACGATATCCCCCGGTTCGCAGATCGCATGAATGCTGGCAGACAGCGCCTCATGGCAGCCGGTGGTGACCACGATGTCTTCGGCGGTCAGCTGGCAGCCGGAATCCAGTGACAGTCGGGCAATTTGCTCACGCAGTTCCATACAGCCGAGGATATTGTCGTAATACAGCCCCGGCAGGTCCTGGCGCCGGCTGACGCGGGCGAGGCTACGCAGCAGGGGCTTGAGCGTAGGCGACAATACATCCGGCATGCCTCGACCCATCTGTATCACGTCTTTGCGCGGCACTGCGCGGATCAGCTCCAGCACCTGGTCCCACTGGGAAATTTCCACCGGGCGCTGGGCCGGGCGACCGATCTCGGGCAACGCCGGCAGCTCGCGACCGACCGGTACAAAATAACCGGACTTGGGCTTGGGCATCGCCAGGCCGTTGTCCTCCAGCAACCGATAGGCCTGCTGCACGGTGCTCAGGCTGACCCCATGTTCCACACTCAAGGCCCTTACAGAAGGCAACCGATCGCCGGGGCGATAGAAGCCCTGTTCGATGCGCGTGCCCAGTAATTCGGCGAGGTTGACGTACAGGGTCATGGCGAAGGCTCCCGGGAGACCATTACAGATACGCCGAAAATACAGGATTCAGCCGTACATAGGCAGTGTCTGTATGGATTTAATAAAGATAGGTTGGATCTGTAATGGTTTTGCCCACACGCCCACTCTAGGCACTCATGGCAACAGGCAAATGAGGGGCAGCAAAATGAACGGCATGAGCGATGTGCGGCTGATGTTACACAGTCAGGAATTGCAGGCAGGGCAGGAGCGGGCGACGGCGCCACGCGATATCAGCCGCTGGAGCCTGTTCTGGCACCGCCGTCACACGCGCAAGGCCCTGCTGAACCTGACCCGCGAGCAATTGCTTGATGTCGGCTTGACCGCCGACCAGGCGCGCCAGGAAGGTTTGAAACCGTTCTGGCGCGACTGATCAGACCAGCTCTTTGAGGCGGTGCCAAAGCATTCCCAGCGCCAGCAACGGCGAGCGCAGATGCTTGCCGCCCGGGAAGGTGATGTGCGGCACTTGGGCGAACAGGTCGAAACGCCCCTGTTGCTGGCCGCTGATGGCTTCGGCCAGCAGCTTGCCCGCCAAGTGCGTGGCGTTGAGGCCATGGCCGGCGTAGGCCTGGGCGTAATACACATTGGGGTGATCCGCCAGGCGGCCGATCTGTGGCAGGCGGTTGGCGCCGATGCCGATCATGCCGCCCCATTGGTAGTCGATTTTCACGTCGGCCAATTGCGGGAACACTTGCAGCATCTTCGGCCGCATGTAGGCGCCGATGTCCTTTGGATCTCGACCTGAATAGTGGCAGGCACCGCCGAACAGCAGGCGGCGGTCGGCCGAGAGGCGGAAGTAGTCCACCGTCACGCGCTGATCGCACACCGCCATGTTTTGCGGCAACAGGTTGGCGGCTTGCGCTTCGCTCAAGGGTTCGGTGGCGATGATGTAGCTGCCGGCGGGCAGCACCTTGCCACTCAGGTGCGGGTTCAGGCCATTCAAGTAGGCGTTGCAGGCCAGCACCAGGGTGGCGGCGCGCACGCTGCCTTGGGCGGTGTGCACCTTGACCTCGGGGCCGTAGTCGATGCGCGTCACTTCGGACTGTTCGAACAGCCGCACACCCAACTGCTGCGCGGCGGCGGCTTCGCCCAGCGCCAGGTTCAGCGGGTGCAAATGGCCCGAGCCCATGTCGATCATACCGCCCACGTAGCGTTCGGAGCCGATCACACTGCTCATCTCACCGGCTTGCAGCATCCGCACTTCATGGCGATAGCCGAGGCTGCGCAGTTCTTCCGCGTCTTCGGCCAGGCCGTGCAGGTCGCGGGGTTTGTTGGCGAGGTCGCAATAGCCCCAGGTCAGGTCGCAGGGAATCTGGTAGCGCGCGACGCGCTCGCGCACGATTTCCACGGCTTCCAGGCCCATCAGTTTCAGCTGGCGCACGCCGTCGCTGCCGATCACGTTGGTGAACTGGTCGAGGCCGTGGCCGACGCCGCGAATCAGTTGCCCGCCGTTGCGTCCACTGGCGCCCCAGGCGATTTTGCGCGCTTCCAGCAGCACCACGCTAAAGCCGCGCTCAGCCAGCTCCAAAGCAGTGTTTAGGCCCGAAAACCCACCGCCGATCACGCACACGTCGGCCACCACTTCGCCCGTCAACGCCGGGTTTTCGGGTTGCGGCACGCTGCTGGCGGCGTAGTAGGAAGCGGTGTGCCGGGCGCTGGCGGTCATGGGGAGCATCCCTGTTTGGAAAATTTGACGCAGGATACAGCGGTCGGACGAAGCTGTCTGCGCAGGGCGTTTTGCGTCAGAATCCACGCCTATTCGCGGTTGGGTATATGTGTCGATGAGTTGCAACAGTCAGAAAATCAGCGCGCTGCGCAGGCAGATTCCTTCGTTCGAGTGTGTTCCCGGTTGCCACGACTGCTGTGGGCCGGTAACCACCTCGCCCGAGGAAATGTCGCGCCTGCCGCGCAAGACCGCCGCCGAGCAGGATGCGGCCATGGATGAGCTGAACTGTGTGCACCTCGGGCCCCAAGGCTGCACGGTGTATGACGAGCGGCCGCTGATCTGCCGGCTGTTTGGCACTACCAAGACCTTGCCATGCCCGAATGGGCGGGGGCCGGTGGAACTGATTCACCCACGGGTGGAGAAGCAGATTCATGAGTACATGGCCAGTACTCGGCAGGTGCTGGTCTGACGGATGTATGCAGTCAAAATGTGGGAGGGGGCAAGCCCCTCCCACATTGACCTCATTTTGCCTGTCAGTCGGGAATCGGCAGGTTCAAGCTCTCCTTCACCTCTTCCATCACGATATAGCTCTTGGATTCGCGCACATGCGGCAGTTTGAGCAAGATGTCGCCAAGCAATTTGCGGTACGACGCCATCTCGGAAATCCGCGCTTTCACCAGGTAATCGAAGTCGCCTGACACCAGGTGACACTCCAGCACATGGGGCAGTTTCAGCACGGCGCGGCGAAATTCCTCAAAGGTGTCACCAGACTTGTAATCCAGGCTGATCTCGACAAATACCAGCAAACTCCCCTTCAAATGCTGCGGGTTCAGCCGCGCGTTGTAACCCATGATGATCCCTTCGCGCTCCAGGCGGCGTACCCGCTCGGTGCACGGCGTGGTCGACAGCCCGACCTTTTCTCCCAGCTCCGTGAACGAAATTCGCCCGTCGGCTTGCAGGATGCGCAGGATATTGCGGTCGATCTTGTCCAGCTCCCGCTTGGTCTGGGTGTTGGTACGCATAGGGGATACGCCTCTGTGAAAAGGGTTTTTGCCGAGAATTGTCGCCAAATATAGGTGCTTATATAGTGAAATGCACTGGTGATTGTTTTTTACACTGCGCACATCATTGCTCGAATAACACACGTCAGCGGCGAAGCCCGCGATGAGGATATAAAAATGCGCGTTCTGGTCTTGGGTAGCGGCGTCATTGGTGTGACCAGTGCCTACTATTTGGCTCGGGCCGGTTTTGAAGTGGTCGTGGTCGACCGTCAACCTGCCGCTGCCATGGAAACCAGCTTCGCCAACGCCGGCCAGGTCTCCCCGGGCTATGCCTCGCCCTGGGCCGCGCCGGGTGTGCCGCTCAAGGCCATCAAGTGGCTGCTGCAGCGCCACGCGCCGCTGGCGATCAAGGCCACCGCCGATATCGATCAATACCTGTGGATGGCGCAGATGCTGCGCAACTGCACCGCCAGCCGCTATGCGGTGAACAAGGAGCGCATGGTGCGGCTGTCCGAGTACAGCCGCGACTGCCTCGACGAACTGCGCGCTGAAACCGGCATTGCCTACGAAGGCCGTAGCCTGGGGACTACTCAGTTGTTCCGCACCCAGGCCCAGTTGGACGGTGCTGCCAAAGACATCGCCGTGTTGAAAGAGTCCGGCGTGCCGTTCGAACTGCTCGACCGCGCCGGCATCGCCCGCGTTGAACCGGCCCTGGCCAGCGTCACCGATATCCTCGCCGGTGCCCTGCGCCTGCCGAATGACCAGACCGGCGACTGCCAGATGTTCACCACGCGCCTGGTCGAGATGTGCAAGCAGCTGGGCGTGGAGTTCCGCTTCGACCAGGACATCCAGCGCCTCGACTACGCTGGCGATCGCGTCAACGGCGTATGGGTCGACGGCAAGCTGGAAACCGCCGACCGCTACGTGCTGGCGCTCGGCAGCTATTCGCCCAAGCTGCTCAAGCCGCTGGGGATCAAGGCGCCGGTGTACCCGCTCAAGGGCTACTCGCTGACCGTGCCGATCACCAACCCGGCGATGGCGCCCACCTCGACCATCCTCGATGAAACCTACAAGGTCGCGATCACCCGTTTCGACAACCGCATCCGCGTCGGCGGCATGGCTGAAATAGCCGGTTTTGACCTGTCGCTGAACCCGCGTCGACGTGAAACCCTGGAGATGATCGTCAACGACCTTTATCCTCAGGGCGGCGATTTGGCCGAGGCCAGTTTCTGGACCGGCCTGCGCCCGACTACACCCGACGGCACGCCGATTGTCGGTGCCACCCCGTTCAGGAACCTGTTCCTGAACACTGGCCACGGCACTCTCGGTTGGACCATGGCCTGTGGTTCCGGCCGCTTGCTGGCTGACTTGATGGCTTCGAGAACGCCGCAGATCAGCGCCGAAGGCCTCGACATTTCCCGTTATGGCAACCACCAGGAGTCCGCACGACATGTCAATCCAGCGCCAGCGCACCAATGAGCGCATGAGCCAGACCGTCGTGGCTAGATTGTCGTAAACCCAGATCCCTCTCCCGGTGCCGACGTTGTTGGTCGGTGCCGGTTTTTTCTTCACCTTGCCGCCTAGAAGCCTGCCGCCATGCGTCCTGCCCGTGCCCTGATCGACCTCCAAGCCCTGCGCCACAACTACCAATTGGCCCGTGAAGTCACGGGTGCCCGTGCCCTCGCCGTGGTCAAGGCCGACGCCTATGGCCATGGCGCCGTGCGCGTGGCCCAGGCGCTGGAAGCCGAGGCGGATGGGTTTGCGGTGGCCTGCATCGAAGAAGCATTGGAGTTGCGTGCCGCTGGCATCCGCGCGCCGGTGCTGTTGCTGGAAGGTTTTTTCGAAGCCGACGAGCTGCCACTGATCATCGAGCACGATTTGTGGTGCGTGGTGCATTCGCTGTGGCAGTTGGAGGCCATCGAACAGGCCGCGCTGAGCAAGCCGCTGACCCTCTGGCTCAAGCTCGACTCGGGCATGCACCGCGTCGGCCTGCACCCCAAGGATTACCACGAGGCGTACCAGCGCCTGCTGGCCAGCGGCAAAGTCGCCAAAATTGTGTTGATGAGCCACTTCGCCCGCGCCGATGAACTCGACTGTGTCCGCAGCAATGAGCAGGTTGCGGTGTTTGAAGCGGCGCGACAGGGCTTGGCGGCTGAAGTCAGCCTGCGTAATTCGCCGTCGGTGATGGGCTGGCCGAACGTCTCCAGCGACTGGGTGCGCCCGGGCATCATGCTCTACGGCGCCACGCCGTTTGGCGAAGACCAGGCCATCGCCGCGCGCTTGCAGCCGGTCATGACCCTGGAATCCAAAGTCATCTGCGTGCGCGAACTTCCGGCCGGCGAGCCGGTGGGCTACGGCGCCAGGTTCATCACGCCAAAACCGATGCGTATCGGCGTGGTTGCCATGGGCTATGCCGACGGCTACCCACGCCATGCGCCGACCGGCACGCCGGTGCTGGTGGCGGGCCAGCGCAGCCAATTGCTCGGGCGTGTGTCCATGGACATGTTGTGCATCGATCTTACCGACGTGCCGCAGGCCGGGCTGGGTTCCACGGTAGAGCTGTGGGGCAAAAACATTCTCGCCAGCGACATCGCGGTCGCCGCCGAAACCATTCCCTACCAGATTTTCTGCAACCTGCGCCGGGTGCCAAGGCTCTATTGCGGCGCTTGATCGCCGCGTACGAATGCAGCTGCCCGGGATTTAGGCCCAAGTGTTGTAAATACTGAACGCTGTCGCCATGATAACGCTCAATTACAACAAAGCCTGAATCCTAGGAGGCTCCTGCATTGGACGTCGGCGAACGACTGCAATCCATCCGTAAACTGAAGGGTCTTTCCCAGCGCGAGCTCGCCAAGCGCGCGGGTGTCACCAACAGCACCATTTCGATGATCGAAAAAAACAGCGTCAGCCCCTCGATCAGCTCCTTGCGCAAGGTGCTGGGCGGCATCCCCATGTCCATGGTCGAGTTCTTCTCCGAGGAGATCCTCCAGGAAATACCGACGCAGATCGTCTATAAAGCCAATGAGCTGATCGACATTTCCGACGGAGCCGTGACCATGAAACTGGTCGGCCGCGCACACCCGAGCCGGGCGATTGCGTTTCTCAACGAGATCTACCCGCCGGGCGCCGACACGGGCGAAGAAATGCTCACCCACGAAGGCGAGGAAACCGGGATTCTGGTGGAAGGTCGCCTGGAATTGGTGGTCGGTCTTGAAACTTTTGTGCTCGAAGCCGGCGATAGCTACTACTTTGAAAGCACCAAGCCGCATCGTTTTCGCAACCCGTTCGACGTGCCGGCGCGACTAATCAGCGCAGCCACACCCGCGAACTTTTAAGAAAAGAGGCGCCCTGCCAGCGTTGCAGAGGCTCCCGCAGCAGTATCCGTGAGGCTGAATCTCCCTTTATTTAATAGGGTTGTTTCGGCCCGGCGGGCTAACCGTTATACTTTCGCCGCCTGCGAAACCGTGGCCGCAGGCGTGAATAGCCACCATTGAGGGTGAACGCGTGAACCTAATTATGAAAATGCTGGCTGCACCAGCAACCGTACTGGCCCTATGGGCTGTGAGCGCACAAGCTGCGACCAATGACGATATTGCCAAGCGCCTGGAGCCGGTCGGCCAGGTCTGCGTCCAGGGCCAGGAATGCAAGGGCATGGAAGTGGCGGTCGCCGCCGGTGGAGGCGCTGCCAAGACGCCGGATGACATCATCGCCAAGCACTGCAATGCCTGCCACGGTACCGGCCTGTTGGGCGCGCCGAAAATCGGCGACACCGCCGCCTGGAAAGAACGCGCCGACCACCAGGGCGGCCTCGACGGCATCCTGGCCAAGGCGATCACCGGCATCAACGCCATGCCGCCAAAAGGCACCTGCGCCGATTGCTCGGATGATGACCTCAAAGGCGCGATCAAGAAGATGTCTGGCCTGTAACCCGCCGATCTTCGTCAAAAAAGCCGCTTGTGAGCGGCTTTTTTGTGCGTGGCATTTGGCTTTCGAGGCTGGTCAATGCAGCAAAGACCCGGCAAGCTCGGTCCAACCCCTAATCATGGAATGTTCAGGAGGGTCGGATGGTGCAGTTGTGTTCAATCGAGCAAGCAGTTGACGACGTACTGGCGCGGTTGCCGGCGCATATCCACATGGGCATGCCCCTGGGCTTGGGCAAGCCGAACCTGTTCGCCAATGCGCTGTACCGGCGCATCGCCAAGCTGCCGGAACGCGCGCTGACGATCTACACCGCCCTGAGCCTGGGCCGCCCGACTTTGGGGGACGGCTTGCAGAAGCGCTTTCTCGAACCCTTCATCGAACGCGTGTTTGGCGATTATCCCGAACTGGATTTCCTCGCCGACCTGCACAAGGACAAGCTTCCAGCGAATATCCATGTGCGGCAGTTCTTCATGCAGCCCGGCAGCCTGCTCCACAGCGAACAGGCGCAGCAGGACTACGTGAGCAGCAACTACAGCCATGCCGCCCGTGATATCAACGCTGCCGGCCTCAACCTGGTGGCGCAGCTGGTGGCCAGCAGCGCCGAACACCCGGATCGCCTGAGCCTGAGCTGCAACCCCGACATCACCCTCGACCTGCTGCCGATGATCGCCAAGCGCCGCGCCGCCGGCGAGACCATCCTGGTGGTCGGCCAGGTCCACAGCGACTTGCCCTACATGCCCGGCGACGCCGAATTGGGCATGGACGAATTCGACTACCTGCTGGATGAAAAGGACAACACCACGCTGTTCTCCACGCCGAACATGCCGGTGGGTTTCCAGGACCACTTTATCGGCCTGCATGCCAGTACCCTGGTGCGCGATGGCGGCACCTTGCAGATCGGCATCGGCTCCATGGGCGATGCGCTGACCGCCGCGCTCCTGGCGCGCCAGGCCGACAACGAAGCCTATCGCCTGCTGCTCACCGACCTGGATGTGTACCAGTGGGCGCCGTTGATCAGCCGTGAAGGCGGGGTCGAGCCCTTCGCCCGTGGCCTCTACGGCTGCAGCGAAATGTTCGTCAACGGCCTGCTGGTGCTGGCGGACGCCGGCATTATTCGGCGCAAGGTCTACCCGGATGTGGCGACCCAGGAGCAGGCCAACGCCGGTCTGATCGACGATGCCGCGCAGGCCGATGGCATTTCGATCCACGGCGGTTTCTTCCTTGGGCCGCGCAGTTTTTACCAGCGCCTGCAGGAAATGACCCACGCCAAACGCCTCGAATTCAACATGACCCGCATCAGCTACATCAACGAGCTGTATGGCCAAGAGGAACTTAAGCGCCTGCAACGCCTGGATGCGCGCTTTATCAACAGCGCGATCATGGTCACGCTGCTCGGCGCCGGCGTGGCCGACCAGTTGGAAGGCGGTGGTGTGCTCAGCGGCGTGGGTGGGCAATACAACTTCGTGGCCCAGGGGCACGCGCTGGAAGGCGCGCGCTCGGTGCTGATTTTGCGCAGCTGGCGCGAGGCGGCGGGGGAGGTCAGCTCGAATATCGTCTGGGAGTATGGCCACTGCACCATTCCGCGTCACCTGCGCGATATCGTCATTACCGAGTACGGCATTGCCGACCTGCGCGGTCAGACGGATGCCAAGGTGATCGAGGCATTGCTCAACATCACTGACTCACGCTTCCAGGCTGACTTGATCGAACAGGCGCAAAAGGCCGGCAAGCTGGCCAAGGATTTCGTGCTGGATCCGCGTTTTGCCGATAACACCCCGGAACGGCTCAAGGGTATTCAGGCGCGACATCGTCGGCTGTTTCCGGAGTATCCGTTGGGCAGTGACTTTACCGATGAGGAGCGGGATTTGTTGCGGGCGTTGAACTGGCTCAAGAGCAAATTCAAGCTGACGGAGATTCTGGAACTGGGCAAGGCGGCGCTGGATGCACCGGAACCGGAGGCGTTTCCAGAGCATTTGAAGCGGATGCGGTTGGGTCAGCCGGAGGGGCTGAAAGAAGACCTCTACCAGCGTCTGCTGCTCGCCGGCCTCCAGGCCACCGCACACTAACAAGCAACACAGGGCAAATGTGGGAGGGGGCAAGCCCCCTCCCACATTTTTGAACAGTGTTGGCTTAGATGAAGGTGACGACGCCACCTTCCAGCGACTTCACGCGCGCCAGCGACTCCACCCGATAACCCTGCGCATCCAGCTCCGCACGCCCACCCTGGAACGACTTCTCGATCACAATCCCCAAACCGGCAACGGTCGCGCCAGCCTGCTTGATGATCGAGATCAGCGCCTGGGACGCCTTGCCGTTGGCCAAAAAGTCATCGATCACCAGCACGCGGTCGCTGCTGGTCAGGTGGCGTGGGGAGATCGCCACGGTGCTTTCGGTTTTCTTGGTGAACGAATACACGGTCGCCGACAGCAAGTTTTCGGTCAGGGTCAGGGACTGCTGCTTGCGCGCAAAAATCACCGGTACGCCCAGGTTCAGGCCGGTCATGATTGCCGGCGCGATGCCCGAGGCCTCGATGGTGACGATCTTGGTGATGCCCGAGTCCTTGAACAGCGCGGCGAATTCGTCGCCGATCAGCTTCATCAGCGCCGGGTCGATCTGGTGGTTCAAAAAGGCGTCGACCTTGAGTACCTGATCGGAAAGCACGATGCCTTCTTCGCGAATTTTCTTGTGCAGTGCTTCCACGGAAAGCTTCCTCTGTTGGCGCAACAGGCGCCGAAAGTAGATTAAAAAGTAGTCGATTCTAGCGCTTTAACATCGCGCGTATATCCGCCAGGGCGGTGTTGCCGCGAACGGCCTTCACCTCGGTCGGGGTGTCGTCATTGCCTTCCCAGGCCAGGTCATCCGGCGGCAGCTCGTCGAGGAACCGGCTGGGGGCACAATCGATAATTTCACCGTATTGCTTGCGCTTGGCGGCAAAGGTGAACGCCAGGGTCTGACGCGCGCGGGTAATGCCCACGTAGGCCAGGCGGCGTTCTTCCTCGATGGTGTCGGCCTCGATGCTGGAGCGGTGCGGGAGGATTTCCTCTTCCATGCCCATGATGAATACGTAGGGAAATTCCAGGCCCTTGGACGCATGCAAGGTCATCATCTGCACACCTTCGGCGCCGTCTTCCTCTTCCTGCTGGCGTTCGAGCATGTCGCGCAGCACCAGCTTGCCGATGGCGTCTTCGACGGTCATGTCGCCGTCTTCGTCTTTTTCCAGGGTGTTCTTCAGCGCTTCGATCAGGAACCAGACGTTGCTCATGCGGTAATCCGCCGCCTTGTCGCTGGAGCTGTTGGTGCGCAGCCAGTTTTCGTAGTCGATGTCCATGACCATGCTGCGCAGGGCGCTGATCGGGTCTTCGCCGGCGCACTGCTCGCGCACCTTGTCCATGAAGCGCTTGAAGCGCGACAGGCGATCGGTGAAGCGTGTGTCGAGGTGCTCGCCCAGGCCGATTTCATCGGTGGCGGCGTACATCGAGATCTTGCGCTCGGTGGCGTAGTTGCCGAGTTTTTCCAGGGTCGTGGAGCCGATTTCCCGGCGTGGCACGTTGATCACGCGCAGGAAGGCGTTGTCGTCATCCGGGTTCACGATCAGCCGGAAGTAAGCCATCAGGTCTTTCACTTCCTGGCGTCCGAAAAAGCTGTTGCCGCCCGACAAGCGATAGGGAATCTGGTGGTGCTGCAACTTCAGCTCGATCAGCTTGGCCTGGTAGTTGCCGCGATACAGGATCGCAAAGTCGCTGTAGGGCCGGTCGGTGCGCAGGTGCAGGGTGAGCAGTTCAACGGCCACGCGCTCGGCTTCGGCGTCTTCGTTGCGGCAGCGGATCACGCGGATCTCGTCGCCGTGGCCCATCTCGCTCCAGAGCTGTTTTTCAAACTCGTGGGGGTTGTTCGAGATCAGCACGTTGGCGCAGCGCAGGATGCGGCTGGTGGAGCGGTAGTTCTGCTCCAGCATCACCACTTTCAAGGACGGGTAGTCGACCTTGAGCAGCATCAGGTTTTCCGGGCGGGCGCCGCGCCAGGCGTAGATCGACTGGTCATCGTCGCCCACCACGGTGAACTGGTTGCGCTTGCCGATCAGCAACTTCACCAGCAGGTATTGGCTGGCGTTGGTGTCCTGGTATTCGTCCACCAGCAGGTAGCGCACCTTGTTCTGCCACTTTTCGAGGATGTCGGCGTGTTCCTGGAACAGTTTGACCGGCTGCAGGATCAGGTCGTCGAAGTCCACCGCGTTGAACGCCTTGAGCGTGCGCTGGTAGTGGGTGTAGACGATGGCGGCGGTCTGCTCCTTGGGGTTGCGCGCGGTTTCCAGGGCTTCGGCGGGCAGGATCAGGTCGTTTTTCCAGGCGCCGATCATGTTCTTGATCTCATCCACGCCGTCGTCGCCTGCGTATTCCTTTTGCATGATGTCGGTCATCAAGGCCTTGACGTCGGTTTCATCGAAGATCGAGAAACCCGGCTTGTAGCCCAGCCGCGCATGCTCCTTGCGGATGATGTTGAGCCCCAGGTTGTGGAACGTGCACACCGTGAGGCCACGGCCTTCGCCACCCTTGAGCAGGGTGCCGACGCGCTCTTTCATCTCGCGCGCGGCCTTGTTGGTAAAGGTCATGGCGACGATGTACTGGGCACGGATGCCGCAGCTCTGGATCAGGTGCGCGATCTTGCGGGTGATCACGCTGGTCTTGCCGGAACCGGCACCGGCGAGCACCAATAGAGGGCCGCCGACGTAGTTCACGGCTTCTTGCTGCCGGGGATTGAGTCGGGACATACGGAATTCGGGGAGTCGTTGTTCAAAAGGGCGGGCATTTTAACAGGCTGGCAGGATTCTGCTCTGTCAGAACGACAGTGTGACGTACCACTCGATCTAAATTTGCCGGTTTTGCTACTTTGCCGCAGGATGTCGGGGTTATTTGCGACTAATGTTTACACTTTGCGTATTTGATAACCCCTATCATTGGTGATTATCAGGCCGCACGTCATAATGCCCGCCGCCAACGAAATCTTGCAGAGTCTAGGGAGCTAGCTTGTCTACGCCTGTCGAACCCTTGCGTTTGCTGCTACTGGCCGATATGCCTGAGTGGGCAGCGTTGTTGCGCGAGTGCCTGGCGCCGATGGGCGATGGGGCTGTGCTGATCAGCGCGCCCAACTGGGACTCCGTGAGTCGTCTGTTCGATGACGACCATAGCGCCGTGCTGTTGACCACGCCCAACCTGCAACCCGGCCCTGGCCGCTGCAGCCTGCCGTGCGTGTTGCTGCTGGAACAGGAGCCGCTGGTTGCGCCGCTGGGCGTCAGCGATTGGCTGGTACGTGATGCAATGGACGCCGATACCCTGCGCCGTTGCCTGCGCCATGTGCGCGAACGCGGCCTGCTGGAAAACACCCTGCAACGCCTGGCCGAGCAAGACCCGCTCACCGGCATCGCCAACCGTCAGGGTTTCCAGACCTTGCTGGCGGCGCGGCTGGCCGAGAATGAGGGCCGCGGCCTGGCCCTCGGCCACTTGGACCTCGACAACTTTCGCCATGCCAACGACGCCCTCGGCCATCAGGCCGGCGACCGGCTGATCCTGCAAGTGGTCTCGCGGCTCAAGAGCCAGCTCGAGGCCGGCGACCAACTGGCGCGCCTGGGCAGCGACGAATTCGCCCTGCTGATCGACACCCGCCGCGCACCTCAACGCGCCGAGTGGATGGCCGAGCGCATCACCGAAGTCATGGCCGAACCCTACTGGGTCGACGGCGAAAGCCTGCTGATCGGCTGCAGCCTGGGCGTGGCACATGCCCGCGCCCGCGCCGGTGCGGACCCGCTGATGTGGCACGCGCATATCGCCATGCAGCAGGCCAAGAGCACTCAGGGCTGCACCTTTCATATCTTCAACGAGCGCATCAACCGCAACGCCCGCAGCCTGGCCGATCTGGAAACCGAACTGCGCCGTGCCTTGCGTCGCGACGAGCTGGAGCTGCATTACCAGCCGCGCCTGGACCTGGATGACGGGCATATCGTCGGCCTCGAAGCCCTGGTGCGCTGGCGTCACGGCGAGCGTGGCCTGTTGCCGCCCAGCGAGTTCGTGCCCCTGGCCGAGCAGAGTGGCTTGATCGTGCCGCTGGGTTACTGGGTAATTTCCCGGGCCCTGCGTGACATGCAAGACCTGCGCGAACGCGGCCTGCCGCCGTTGCACATGGCGGTCAACCTGTCGTTCCGCCAGTTTCAGGACAGTCAGTTGCTGTCCACGCTCAGTCGGCTGATTACCGAGCGTGGCGTGGAAGCGCAGTGGCTGGAATTCGAACTTACCGAAACCGCCGTGATGCGCCGCAGTGACCTGGTCAAGCAGACCATGGACGCGCTTGGCCGCCTGGGTGTGCGGTTTTCCCTGGATGATTTCGGCACCGGTTTCTCATCGTTCGTGCACCTCAACAGCCTGCCGATTGCCTTGCTCAAGATCGACAAGAGCTTTGTCGGCGGCATGGAAGAACGTGAGGAGAACCGCAAGCTGGTGCACGCAATGATCAACCTGGCTCACAACCTCAATTTGGAGGTTGTGGCTGAAGGCGTGGAAACCCCGGAGCAGTTGGCCTTGCTGAGATTGTTTGGCTGCGACCAGGCCCAGGGGTATCTGATCAGCAAGCCATTGCCGCTGCCGGAGCTGGTGGAATACCTGACATTCGGCAAAAGCCAGCAGGTGCTGTTGGGCTGACTTGCAAACTCAAGCAAATGTGGGAGGGGGCTTGCCCCCCGATAGCGGTGTATCAGTCACCTAATGTGTTGGCTGATCCACTGCAATCGGGGGCAAGCCCCCTCCCACATTGCCCACCTACATCCTCTAGTCAGGTTGCATGGCTTGGAATTTCGCGTGTACTTCCGGCTCCTGCCGAATCATCCGCTTCATCTTCGCCTCAAACGCCCACGTCAGGCTCACCGCCGCACAGGCCAGGCCCAGCGCCAACCCCCACCAAACGCCGGTCGGGCCCCAGCCCAGGGTGAACGCCATCAACCAGGCCGATGGCGCACCAATCAACCAATAGCAACCAAGCCCGACCAGAAAGGTAGTCTTGGCATCCTTGAGCCCGCGGATGCAGCCCATGGCGATGGTCTGCACGCCGTCGAACAGCTCGAACCAGGCGGCGACAGCCAGCAGGCTCACGGCCAGCACGATCACGTCGTGGAATGCCGGGTCGTCATGGTCGAGGAACAGCCCGATCAGCGGGTCGGAAAACAGCCACAGCACCACGGCAAATCCCAACATCACCGACGCACCAAATCCAATCCCTACACGCCCCGCCATGCGCGCCTGCAACAGCTGCCCGGCGCCGTAGTGCTGGCCGATACGCATGGTCACCGCGTAGGACATCCCCGCCGGCACCATAAACGCCACCGAGACGATTTGCAGGGCGATCTGATGCGCCGCCAATTGCGTACTGCCCATGGTGCCCATGCACAGCGCCGCGAAGGCAAACAGCCCGACCTCCACCGCATAGGTGCCGCCAATCGGCAGGCCCAGGCGCCACAACTCGCGCAGGTACTGGGTGTTGAGGCGCAGCAGGCCGGTGCTCAGCGGGTAGGCGGCATAGGCACGGTTGCTGCGGATGTACCACATCAGCGCCAGCGCCATGCCATTGGCGACGATGGCCGTGACCAGGCCGATGCCCATCAGGCCGAGTTTCGGCAGGCCGAACATGCCTTCGATCAGCGCGTGGTTGAGCAGGTAATTCAACACCGTGCCGCCGAGGCTGATCACCATCACCGGCGTGGCTTTGCCGATAGCGCTGGTGAACCCCCGCAGCGCCATGAAACTCAGGTAACCGGGCAGGGCGAACGGCAGCATCGTCAGGAATTGCCCGGCCGAGTGCACGTTGGTTTCGGTCTGGCCGAACATCAGCAGCACCGGCTTGAGGTTCCACAGCAGCAGGGCTGCCGCCAAAGCCATCAACCAGGCCAGCCACAGCCCGGCCTGGGTCAGGCGGGTGGCGCCTTCGATATCGCCGGCGCCGTGACGGATGGCCACCAAGGTGCCCACGGCGGCAATCACGCCGATGCAAAAGATCGACACAAATGAATAACTCGCCGCGCCCAGGCCACCGCCGGCCAGGGCCTCGGGGCTCAGGCGGGCCATCATCAGCGTGTCGGTCAGCACCATCAGCATGTGCGCCAACTGTGAGGCAATCAACGGCCCCGACAGCCGCAGAATGGCCCAGAGTTCGGTACGTGCCGGATGCTGCATGATCATCACACTCGAAAAGTCAGAGGGTTGGAAGAGGGTTGATTCTCGGCGCTCTGCGCCCATTGCACAAA
Source organism: Pseudomonas sp. AC463 (assembly GCF_979253585.1). Taxonomy (NCBI): domain Bacteria; kingdom Pseudomonadati; phylum Pseudomonadota; class Gammaproteobacteria; order Pseudomonadales; family Pseudomonadaceae; genus Pseudomonas; species Pseudomonas sp. AC463. Next base: position 221,916 of record NZ_CEEDDZ010000006.1, read on the forward strand.
GGGATAAAAGCGATCGTTCGCATGATTAAAACTCATGCCTGGTTGATTCTGGTAGGGTTTCGAAATTGCGCTGTCGGAGCTTTCCCATGTCCCGTCGTCTTCCTCCGCTGTATGCCCTGCGTGCTTTTGAAGCCGCTTCGCGGCATAACTCGTTCACCCGCGCGGCCGATGAGTTGTCGATTACCCAGAGTGCGGTGAGCCGGCATATCCGCACCCTCGAAGAGCATTTCGCCTGCCGCCTGTTCCAGCGCAGCGGGCGTAACCTGCAACTCACCGAGGCTGCGCGCCTGCTGTTGCCCGGCGTGCGCGAAGGCTTCGCCGCGTTGGAGCGGGCCTGCCATACCCTGAACGCCGAGGATGACATCCTGCGCATGAAGGCGCCGTCGACCCTGACCATGCGCTGGCTGTTGGCGCGGCTGAGTCGTTTCCGCGCATTGCAGCCGGGCAATGAGGTGCAACTGACCAGCGCCTGGATGAACGTGGATGAAGTGGACTTCAATCAGGAGCCGTTCGACTGCGCCGTGCTGCTGAGCTACGGGCATTTTCCGGCGGACTGGGAGGCCAGCTATCTGTTCCCCGAATTGCTGATCCCGGTCGGCGCCCCAAACCTGCTGGACGATGGGCCGTGGGACGCCGAGCGCCTGGCCACCGCCGAGTTGCTGCACCCGACGCCCGACCGGCGCGACTGGCGCAATTGGCTGGAGCGCATGGGGCTCTCATCCCAGGTGTCGCTCAAGGGCGGGCAGGTGTTCGATACCCTCGAACTGGGCATGATCGCGGCCGCGCGGGGGTATGGCGTGTCCATGGGCGATTTGCTGATGGTGGCCGAAGACGTCGCCCAAGGGCGGCTGAGCCTGCCGTGGCCGACGGCGGTGGCCAGTCGGGAAAACTATTACCTGGTGTGGCCAAAAACCCGTCCCGGTGGTGAGCGCTTGCGGCGCCTGGCGGATTTTCTCCAGAGCGAAGTGCAGGCCATGGTTTTACCGGCGGTAGAGCGCCTCGACTGAGTGTTTGCAGGCCGTTCATGCAATCGTTTGCGTGATACCCGTACGTTTCGCTCAAGTATTGCGCGCGCCCGCCGAAGTAGGTGTGTTGGAACCATCGTGCACCAACGCTACCCACCAGATAATTTGCCGAGCAGCGCTATGAGATCAGGATGATCCTGGCCTCGGCCAGGAGCCCTCATGTCTCAACCTCGCGCCCGGATTGCCTCCCAGTTAGGCCTCGCATTAGCTGTGATTCTGGCTGTCGCCATCAGCGGCAGTACCGTTTTCGCCTTGCGTTCCCTCGACTCCGCCAACCTCGATACCCGCGAGGAGCACCTGGCCAGCGAAGCGCGTTTGCTCGCCGACCAACTCAATACGTTCCACAGCACGTTGCGCGAGAGTACGCAGCGCCTGACTGGATTGTTTGAAAAGCGCTTCAGCGCCGGTTTGAGTGTGCAGGCTGATCAACTGGTCACCGTGGCCGGGGTGCAGACACCGAGCCTGCTGCTGGGCAGCGAAGTGCTCAACAATAACTTCACCGAAGTCGATGAGTTCAAGCAGATGTCCGGCGGCGTAGCCACGGTGTTCGTGCGCAACGGTGAAGACTTCATCCGGGTCAGCACCTCCCTGACCAAACAGGACGGCAGCCGCGCCATTGGCACTGTGCTTGATCGCCAGGGCCCGGCTTATCAGCGTGTGCTCAGCGGCCAGGCGTATATCGGCCGCGCGGTGTTGTTCGATCGCTCCTACATGACCCAGTACTCCCCCGTACGGGACAGCAGCGGCAAGGTGATCGCCGTGCTGTTTATCGGTTTCGACTACACCGACGCGCAGGCCGCCCAGTTTGAAAACCTCAAACGCTTCCGCATCGGCCAGACCGGTTCGTTGGCGTTGCTGGATGAGCAGAAGCGTTGGCTGGTGCCGCCGGCCGGTGTGCAGGCGTTGGATCAGTCGGTTGCCGTGATGCTGGACCTGGCCAAGAACCCAGGCAAAGGTCGCTTCTGGAGCGACAAAAACGAAGACTTCTACAGCGTTTCGGTGCCGTTCGACGGTGGCCCTTGGGCTGTGGTCGCGAGCATGCCGAAGGCTGAAATCCGCGCGGTTACCTGGGCGGTGGGTATTCGCCTGGTGATTGGCAGCGTGCTGGCCATGCTGCTGGCGGTGGGCGCCACCGTCTGGCTGCTGCGCAGCAAACTGCAGCCTTTGAGTGATCTGGTGCGTCAAGCCGAGGCCTTGGGTGCCGGTGATTTGAGCGCGCGCCTCAATGTGTCCAGTCATGACGAAATCGGCCAGTTGGCGCGCAGCTTCAACCAGATGGGCGAAGCGCTGTCGACCATGGTGTCGCATATCCGCAAGGCGGCCGAAGAGGTCAACAGCCGTGCCCAGGCGCTGTCCGGGCTGTCTGGTGGTGCCTATGAAGGCATGGAGCAGCAGTCCGGCGAGATCACCAGCATGGCCGGCGCGGTGGAGGAGTTCAGCGCCACCTCGCTGAACATCGCCGACAACATGGGCAGCACCGAGCGTCTGGCCCAGGAAAACGCGCAGCAGACCCGCATTGGCCGCACCTCGATGCAAGAGGCGTCGTCGTCGCTGGAACATATCGCGGCCGCGCTGAACAGCACCGCTACGGTGATCAACACCCTGGGCCAGCGCTCCCAGGAAATCGGCGGCATCGTCGGTGTGATCACCTCCATCGCCGAACAGACCAACCTGCTTGCGCTTAACGCCGCCATCGAAGCCGCCCGTGCCGGTGAACAGGGCCGTGGTTTTGCAGTGGTTGCGGATGAGGTGCGTAACCTGGCGTCGCGTACCCGTGAGGCCACGGATGAAATCTCCGGGATGATCCAGAGCATCCAGAAAGAAACCGGCAACGCCATCAGCACCATGGAACACGGCAATGTGCTGATGCAGGAAGGACTGTCGCGCAACGCCGACGTGGCCTCGGCCCTGGCGCGTATCGACGAGCAAAGCCGCTCGGCCGGTCAGCAGTTCGCGGCGATCACCACCGCGACCCAGGAGCAGAGCAGCACTGCGACCTTGCTCAGCAGCAACCTGCAGAGTATCGCGCTGGCCAACAGCGAGCAGCGTGAAGTGGTGTCCAACCTGGCGATCACTGCCAAGGAGCTGGAGACGCTGGCGGCGGGCTTGCGCCATGAGGTGGATCGCTTTCGCTGAAACCCGGTCTTCTAGGCACATTTGGTTCTGCATCAGGCTTAAGTGATTGCGGCTGGCCGGTATTGCAGGGCCTCTTTCAGGTGGTCGCGGCTGATGCTGTCCACCTGATCCAGATCAGCCAACGTACGCGCCACTTTGAGCAGCCGATGTGCCGCCCTTAGCGACAATGTCAGCCGCTCGCAGGCGCTTTCCAGCCAGCCTTCATCGGCCTTCGCCAGCTTGCAGTGCTTGCGCAGCCCCGGCAGGTCAAGAAAGGCATTGGCGCAACCCTGGCGCCTTTGCTGATGCTCACGGGCTTGGGCAACCTGCGCCGAGGCCGTCGCGGTGTTATCGCCGGCGTCCTGGGCAGGATTCAGCGCAGTGGTTTCCCGCGCCACGGTAAGGTGCAGGTCGATCCGATCCAGCAACGGGCCCGACAGCTTGTTGCGATAGCGCTGGATCTGTTCCGGCGTGCAGCGACAACGCCCGCTGGGTTCGCCCAGATAGCCGCACGGGCAAGGGTTCATTGCCGCCACCAGCTGAAAACGCGCGGGGAAACTCACGCGATCGCGCGCGCGGGAAATCACGATATGGCCTGACTCCAGCGGCTCGCGCAGCACCTCCAGCACCTTGCGATCAAACTCCGGCAATTCATCCAGAAACAGCACCCCGTGGTGGGCCAGGGTGATTTCCCCCGGTTGTGGCTTTGAGCCGCCACCCACCAGCGCCGGGCCCGAGGCCGAGTGGTGCGGCTGGCGAAACGGACGATGGGGCCAATGGCTCAACGGCGCCAGGCTGACTACCGATTGAATCGCGGCGACTTCCAGGGCTTCCTGCTCGCTCAACGGCGGCAGTAACCCAGGCAGGCGGCTGGCGAGCAAGGTCTTGCCGGTGCCGGGTGGGCCGCTGAACAACAGGTTATGCGCGCCTGCGGCGGCGATCAGCAGGGCGCGCTTGGCGGCGAGCTGGCCCTGCACTTCACTCAGGTCCGGGTAGGGTTTGTTCAAGTACAGCAAGCCGTCGGACTTGTAGGGTTCAATCGGTACGTGCCCATTCAAGTGGGCCACGACCTGCAGCAAGTGATCCACCGCAATCACCTTCAAGCCCGAGGCCAGGCACGCTTCCTCCGCATTCGCCCTGGGCACTATCACGGTGCGTCCCGCCTTGCGTGCCGCCAACGCCGCCGGCAACACGCCTTTGACTGCGCGCACTGCGCCGGACAAGGCCAATTCCCCCAGGCATTCCACGTCGTCGAGCATCAACGCCGGCACCTGCACGCTCGCCGCGAGGATCCCCAGGGCAATCGCCAGATCAAAACGCCCGCCGTCCTTGGGCAGGTCGGCGGGCGCGAGGTTGAGGGTGATGCGGCGCGAGGGGTATTGCAGCGCGGAGTTGAGAATGGCACTGCGCACGCGGTCCTTGCTTTCCTTGACGGCGGTTTCCGGCAGGCCCACCAGCGTCAGGGACGGCAGACCATTGGCCATATGCACTTCGACGGTTACGGCAGGCGCTTCGACGCCGATTTGGGCGCGGCTGTGGACGATGGCGAGGGACATGCTCGTTCCTTGAGTGGAGGGCCGCTTCCTGCGGTTTTTCAAGGGTAGACGAGGTGGGGAGGAGCGAGGCGGGGGAGGTTTTACAGAACGTATCCGTGGAGCAATGCAAAACAAATGTGGGAGGGGGCAAGCCCCTCCCACATTGACCGAGTTTATTCAGCCGCAGGCGTCAGCCGCGCTTCCAGCTCTGCGACTTTGGCCTCCAGGCTCTCCAGCCGCGCACGCGTGCGGGCCAGTACCACCATCTGGCTATCAAACTCTTCGCGGCTCACCAGGTCGAGTTTGCTGAAGCCACTTTGCAGCAGCGCCTTGAACTGGCTTTCGATTTCATTGCGGGGCAGCGGGGTGTCGCCGCTGAACAGGCGAGAGGCGTGGCCGCTCAGGGCGTCGAGGAGGTCTTTGGGCGCGAGCATGGGAAACATTCCGGAAAAACTGTTGGCGGGCAGTGTATCACGCAGCGTCTATAGTCTTTTTCACGGCCCTGTGCGCACGCTTTTCGCGCATATGGCCGGGCGGCAGCGCACTGTTATTGTGCGCATTGCGGCCGCCAACCCGCCCCGCAGGTGGGCATAAGTGGGCAAAGGACTGATTTCAGTGATTTTAACGGAGCTGGCAAGGTTTCTGCTTAGACGATCATGACCCATGCACTGATGCAGTCGCTGTGACGAATGCAGTGCGCCGACGGATCAGGGGTACAGGTTTCGTCACCAGTGGTTCGCTGGCGTCGTAAGGGCAACTGCCCTGCGACGATGCGTTACAAAGCCAGGCACTGCGCTTAGACTTGAGACGGGTTTGTTTTCCTGGGGCAAGTCCACCAATTCGGGAGAGAGTTTTCATGAAGCTAGTCACTGCCATCATCAAGCCGTTCAAGTTGGACGATGTACGCGAGTCGTTGTCCGAAATCGGCGTGCAGGGCATTACCGTTACTGAGGTCAAAGGCTTCGGTCGGCAGAAGGGTCACACCGAGCTGTATCGCGGCGCGGAATACGTAGTCGATTTCCTGCCGAAGGTGAAGATTGATGTCGCCATTGACGACAAGGATCTTGATCGGGTTATCGAGGCGATAACCAAGGCCGCCAACACCGGCAAGATCGGTGACGGCAAGATCTTCGTGGTCAATCTGGAACAGGCTATTCGCATCCGTACCGGCGAAACCGATACCGACGCAATCTAAGCCGCCAAACCCCAACGCCCCAGGAGAAAACAATATGACTCTGCGTAAATTCGCAGGGCTCGGAGCCCTGTTGTCCATCGTAATGCCAAGCCTGGCCATGGCGGCAGACGAAGTGGCTGCTCCAGTCCTCAATTCCGGCGACACCGCCTGGATGCTGACCGCCACCGCACTGGTGCTGTTCATGACCATCCCCGGCCTGGCGCTGTTCTACGGCGGCATGGTCCGCTCCAAAAATATTCTGTCGGTGATGATGCAGTGCTTCGCCATCACTGGCTTGATCAGCATCCTGTGGGTCGTCTACGGCTACAGCATCGCGTTCGATACCACCGGTATGGAACAGGGTGTCGTCAACTTCAACTCCTTCTTCGGCGGCATGGGCAAGGCGTTCCTGGCGGGTGTCACCCCGGCCAGCATCACCGGGCCTGCGGCGCTGTTCCCGGAAGCGGTGTTCATCACCTTCCAGATGACCTTCGCCATCATCACCCCGGCGCTGATCGTTGGTGCCTTCGCTGAGCGTATGAAGTTCTCCGCGATGCTGATCTTCATGGGCATCTGGTTCACCCTGGTCTATGCGCCGATCGCGCACATGGTCTGGAGCGGCAACGGTGGCCTGATGTGGGACTGGGGCGTGCTGGACTTCGCCGGCGGCACCGTGGTGCACATCAACGCCGGTGTGGCAGGCCTGGTGGCGTGCATCGTGCTCGGCAAGCGCAAAGGCTTCCCGACCACTCCGATGGCACCGCACAACCTGGGTTACACCCTGGTGGGCGCGGCAATGCTGTGGATCGGCTGGTTTGGTTTCAACGCCGGTTCCGCAGCTGCCGCCAACGGCACTGCCGGTATGGCGATGCTGGTTACCCAGATCGCTACCGCTGCTGCGGCGCTGGGCTGGATGTTCGCCGAGTGGATCACTCACGGTAAGCCAAGCGCGCTGGGCATTGCCTCGGGTGTGGTGGCTGGCCTGGTCGCCGTTACCCCGGCTGCCGGCACTGTTGGCCCGATGGGCGCCCTGGTGATCGGCCTGGTCGCTGGTGTGGTCTGCTTCTTCTGCGCCACCAGCCTCAAGCGCAAGCTGGGCTATGACGACTCCCTGGACGCATTCGGCGTGCACGGTATCGGCGGTATCGTCGGTGCGATCCTCACCGGTGTGTTTGCAGCCCCGGCACTGGGCGGCTTTGGCACTGTGACTGACATCGCGGCGCAGGTCTGGATCCAGTGCAAAGGCGTTGGCTTCACCGTGATCTACACGGCTATCGTGACCTTCATCATCCTCAAGGTGCTGGACATGGTCATGGGCCTGCGGGTTACCGAGGAAGAAGAGGCTGTTGGCCTCGACTTGGCGCAACACAACGAACGCGGCTACAACTTGTAAGTACGCGTAAAAAAGATGCCCGGCTTGCCGGGCATTTTTTTGTCTGTTGTTTGTCAGTCGTAAGAGGCTGTAACGGTTTTTGCAGCAAGTTTGTGTTCGGCCGCACACGGCACTTTCAGGCATGCGAATGTCTTACAGGCATGTAGGCGTATTCGGCACTTTGTTTTTTCCCTAAGCGCGCTAGAATGCGCGCCGATGGGCGGAGAACTGTATGTGGCAACAGACCCTGATTACCCTGCGGGCCAAGCCCCGGGGCTTTCACCTGGTGACCGACGAGTTGCTGGCCGGCTTGCCTGAGTTGAAGGCCTGTCGCGTGGGCCTGTTGCACCTGTGGCTGCAGCACACCTCGGCCTCGTTGACCGTCAACGAGAATGCCGACCCGGCGGTTCGTCGTGACTTCGAGCGTTTCTTCAATTCGCTGGTGCCGCAAGGCCACGCCGGATTCGAGCATAACGACGAGGATCCGGATGATCTGCCGGCGCACTTCAAGGCCAGTCTCCTGGGCTGCCAGCTGAGTTTGCCGGTGAAGGCCGGCCGCTTGGCGATAGGGACCTGGCAAGGTGTTTATCTGGGCGAGCACCGTGATCATGGCGGTGCTCGTAAAGTCCTCGCCACCTTGCACGGTGATGGGGCATAAGCCACGGGAAATCCTGTGGACGTTGATTTTTTTCCAGCGACCTCGACAGAGGGTGAAGCTGGGCTATAACTAATCTGCTTTTCGCAAGTCATGAGGTAGAACATGAGCGACGATGATCTGGAAAACGACGAACTGGAAGTAGGTGACGAAGACGACACCGAAGAAGGCCTCGAAGCGGCGGCGGAAGACGTGGCTGACGACGACGGTGGCGATGATGCGCCTGCTCCGGCTGCCAAAGGCAAGGCCAAGGCCGCTGTGTCGGTAGACGAGCTGCCGAGCGTTGAAGCCAAGAACAAAGAGCGCGATGCGCTGGCCCGTGCGATGGAAGAGTTCCTCGCTAAAGGCGGCAAAGTGCAGGAAGTCGAGGCCAACGTGGTGGCAGATCCACCGAAGAAGCCGGATAACAAGTACGGCAGCCGACCTATCTGAGGTCAGCCACCTGCTTGTAGGAAAAAGCCCGCCGTCGCTGCGGGCTTTTTCATGCCTGTGAGTTTTGTGGAGATGCAAATGTGGGAGGGGGCTAAAGTGTTACTGCCAGCTGCGGAGCAACTCAGGCAACTCCGTCAGGCTGCGAATCTGCGCATCTGGATGCTTGTCCCCCTCCCAACCCTTGCCCGTCGGGTTAAACCACACCGCCCGCAGCCCCGCCTGCTGTGCGCCGGCAATGTCATCGCCCGGGTGATCGCCAACATGCACCGCCGCACCGGCGTCCACGCCGCCACGCTGCAGCGCCTCTTGAAACAATCGTGCATCCGGCTTGGCGATACCGATGTCTTCGGCCCGCAGGGCAAAGTGGAAGTAATCCGCCAGCCCCACGCGCTGCACGTCGGCGTTGCCATTGGTGATGACCCCCAGCAAAAAGTGCTGGCGCAAAGCCTGGAGCATCGGCTCGGCTTCCGGGAACACGCTGATCTGGTGCCGCGCGTGAATGAACGCCTCGAAGCACACATCGGCCATTTCCGTGGCTTCTGGCTGTGGATAACCCGCCTCTTCAAAGGCATGCATCAGCACGCGGTGGCGCAATACGCTGATGCGATGCTTGAGTTCCGGATGGCGCTGCAACACTTGCTGGCGCAGGCTGGCGAAGTGTTCCAAAGGTAAGTCGCCCACCTTGGACGCATTAACCGCCAGCCATTCGCGCATCGACGCTTCGGCGCTGATGATGACGGGTACGTTGTCCCAGAGTGTGTCGTCCAGGTCGAAGGTGATCAGCTTGATACTCATGAGTCGCCGCCCTTGATGCGTTTGGCCCGTGGATGGGCGCTGTCATACACCGTTGCCAGGTGTTGGAAGTCCAGATGGGTATAGATCTGCGTGGTCTTGATGTCGGAGTGGCCGAGCAGTTCCTGCACCGCGCGCAGGTCCTGGGAGGATTCGAGCATATGGCTGGCAAAGGAGTGGCGCAGCATATGCGGGTGCAGGTTCTGCCCCAGCTCGCGCTCGCCGGCAGCCTTGACCCGTACCTGGATCGCCCGTGGGCCCAGGCGTCGGCCTTGCTGGCTGACAAACACGGCGTCGTCGACCGGGTTGGTCAGCAGGCGCAGCGGCAGCCAAAGCTGCAGGGCTTCCCGCGCTTTGCGGCCCACCGGCAGCACGCGAGTCTTGCTGCCCTTGCCGAGCACTTGCACCAGGCCGTCGGCGAGGTCCAGTTGGTCCAGGTTCAGGCCGGTCAGCTCCGACAGGCGCAGGCCAGAGGAATAGAACAGTTCGAGGATCGCCTGGTCGCGATGGGCGAGAAAATCATCCTCCACGGCGCCATCCAGCAGTTGCAGGGCGCGATCGGTGTCGAGGGTCTTGGGCAGGCGCCGCTCGCCCTTGGGCGGGGCCAGGCCATTGGCCGGGTCGTGATCGCACAGGCCTTCGCGGTTCAGATAATGGTAGAGGCCGCGCACCGCCGACAGCAGGCGTGACAGGCTGCGCGAGGACTGCCCCGCCTGGTGCAGGCGCGCGACCAGGCTGCGCAGGCTCTGGATATCCAGGGCCTTCCAGCTGCTGATCTGGTGTTTTTCGCAGTACGCCAGGACCTTGTTCAAGTCTCGTCGGTAGGCTTCCAGGGTATGGGGCGACACCTGGCGCTCGTTGCGCAGGTGAGCGCAGTAAGCGTCCAGTTGCCGTTCCATGGCTAGCGCACCGCGCGCAGGGCGGTGGTGAAGCGCGGCAGTACGCGGCCCAGCACTTCGGCGATGTAGGTCAGGAACAATGTGCCCACCGAGCTTTTGTAGTGCGCAGGGTCGCGGCTGGCAATGGCCAGTACGCCGTGCAGGCCTTGGTAGCTGAGGGCGACCACGGCGGTGGAGCCGATCTGCTTGCGCTGCTCGATGCCAAACAGGAAGTCCAGCTCATGCTCGCGCAAGGTGCCGCTGATGGTCTTGCCTTCGGAGAGCAGGCCGCCGATGGCGGTTTGTGCGTCGCTGCCGCTGACCCAGCGCCCCACCGGCATCGGGTTGTCGCTGAACAGGATCAGGCTCACAAAGGGCACCTGGAAATCCTCGCGCAGGCTGTCTTCCACGGCGATCACCGTTTCTTCCAGGCTGGTGGCGTCCATCAATGTAAGAATCAGGCGGCGGGTCTTGTCGAACAGGCGGTCGTTGTCGCGGGCCACGTCCATCAGCTGTGAGAGACGATGGCGCATTTCGATGTTGCGCTCGCGCAGGATTTTCATCTGGCGCTCCACCAGCGACACGGTATCGCCGCGCTGGTGGGGGATGCGCAGGGCGGGCAGCAGTTCTTCGTGTTCGACGAAGAAGTCCGGGTTAGCCTCAAGGTACGCCGCGACAGCAGCGGCCTCCAGACTTTCGCTTGGGGTTGCTTGGGCGGGTACTTGAGGCTTATCGGTCATTAGCTTGGCTCACTCATAGACGGACCTGTCCTTCGTATACACGCGAGGCCGGCCCGGTCATCAGCACCGGGTGGCCAGGGCCTGCCCATTCGATGGACAGGCGTCCACCGGGCAGGTCGATCAGCAGCGGCGAATCCATCCACCCCTGGCTGATCGCGGCCACGGCAGCGGCGCAAGCACCGGTGCCGCAGGCCTGGGTTTCGCCGGCGCCGCGTTCCCACACGCGCAGTTGCGCGCGGGAACGGTCGATCACCTGCAGGAAACCCACGTTGACCCGTGCCGGAAAGCGCGGGTGGTGTTCGATTTTCGGCCCCAACTCATGCACGGGCGCGTTGTTGATGTCAGTCACCCGCAGCACCGCATGGGGGTTGCCCATGGACACGGCGGCGATATCCACCGACTGGCCATCCACGTCCAGCGCGTAGCTGGCGGCCTGCTCGGTGGCCTGGAACGGAATATCCGCCGGCACCAGGCGTGGCGCGCCCATGTTGACGCTGATCTGGCCGTCGCTGCGGATATCCAGTTCGATCACGCCGCTCTTGGTTTCGACGCGGATCTGACGCTTGGCGGTCAGGCGTTTGTCCAGCACAAAGCGCGCGAAGCAGCGCGCGCCGTTGCCGCACTGTTCCACTTCGGAACCGTCGGAGTTGAAGATCCGGTAACGGAAATCCACCTCCGGGTTGCTTGGCGCTTCCACCAGCAGCAATTGGTCAAAACCGATGCCGGTGTGCCGGTCGCCCCACTGTTTGGCGTGCTTGGGCAGGATGTGCGCGTGCTGGCTGACCAGGTCGAGGACCATGAAGTCATTGCCCAGCCCGTGCATCTTGGTAAAACGCAGCAGCATGGCTTACTCCGGCAGCAGGCTTTCGCCAGCATACAACTCGGCTACCGTCTCGCGGCGACGCACTTCAAACGCTTGATCACCGTCCACCAGCACCTCGGCGGCACGGCCGCGGGTGTTGTAGTTGGAACTCATGACAAACCCGTAGGCACCGGCCGAATGCACGGCCAGCAGGTCGCCTTCTTCCAGGGCCAGCTGACGCTCCTTGGCCAGGAAGTCGCCGGTCTCGCAGATCGGGCCGACGATGTCATAGGTGCGCGCTTCGCTGTTGCGAGGCGTCACGGCGGTGACATTCATCCAGGCCTGGTACAGCGCCGGGCGGATCAGGTCGTTCATCGCCGCGTCGACGATGGCGAAATCCTTGTGCTCGGTGTGCTTGAGGTACTCGACCTGGGTCAGCAGCACGCTGGCATTGGCGACGATGTAGCGACCTGGCTCGAACATCAGGGTCAGGCCGCGGCCTTCGGTGCGCTCGCGCACGGCCTGAATGTAATCGGCGATCAGTGGTGGGTTTTCATCGCGATAACGCACGCCCACGCCGCCACCGAGGTCGATGTGGTGCAGGTAGATGCCGCATTCGCCGAGGCGGTCGACCAGTGCCAGCAGGCGGTCGAGGGCGTCCAGGAACGGCGGCAGGGTGGTCAGTTGCGAGCCGATATGGCAGTCCACGCCCAGCACTTCCAGGTTCGGCAGTTGGGCGGCGCGGATGTACACGTCTTCGGCGTCGGCAATGGCAATGCCGAACTTGTTCTCTTTGAGACCGGTGGAGATGTACGGGTGGGTGCCGGCGTCGACGTCCGGGTTGACGCGCAGGGAGATCGGCGCGCGAACGCCCATCTCGGCGGCCACGACTTGCAGGCGCTCCAGCTCGTCGGTGGATTCGACGTTGAAGCAATGCACGCCCACTTCGAGGGCGCGGCGCATGTCTTCGCGGCTCTTGCCGACGCCGGAGAACACGATCTTGTCAGCCGTGCCGCCAGCGGCCAGTACGCGTTCCAGCTCGCCACGGGAAACGATGTCGAAACCGGCGCCCAGCCGCGCCAGGACATTCAGTACACCCAGGTTGGAGTTGGCCTTGACCGCGTAGCACACCAGGTGCGGTACGCCGTTCAGCGGGTCGGTGAAGGAACGGTACTGGGCTTCGATATGCGCACGGGAGTACACGTAGGTCGGGGTACCAAAGCGCTGGGCAATCGCGGACAACGCCACGCCTTCCGCGAACAGCTCGCCGCCCCGGTAGTTAAAAGCGTCCATGGGGTTCCCTTAGTAGGTGTCGTGCTTATGCGCTTTGGCTGGCTTTTGCGACGATTGCGCCTGTTCATTCGGGTCTTTGCTGTCATCGGGCAGGTACAGCGGGCCTTTTTGACCACAGGCACTAACGAGGCAGGCAACCGCGACGAGCGCAGCAAGGGACGAGATCAGGCGCTTCATGGCGAAATCCTTGAATATGCATTAATTGCGCCCGAGTATACCGACCACCCGCCAGCTTGCCTATGCGCTGAAATACCCGTCCGGCGGGGGTTTGCCGACATGGTCAAGAAACGTCCTACGCTATTCGGGGATATTTCATTCCGTCAGTCGTGATGAAATCAGTATCCTTTGCAATCGGCGGGGCTCGCCCGTATCGTGCGGCGCTTGAGCAAAACCAGACACTTTTGAGGTTGCCACAATGAGTTTGACCGAAGCCCGTTTTCACGACCTGGTGGATTCGACCCAGCAGGCGCTGGAAGATATTTTCGACGACAGCGGCCTGGATGTGGACCTGGAAAACTCGGCCGGCGTGCTGACTGTCAAGTTTGAGAACGGCACTCAATTGATCTTCAGTCGCCAGGAACCGTTGCGCCAACTTTGGCTGGCGGCGCGTTCCGGTGGCATTCACTTCGATTTCGACGAAGAAAGCGGCAAATGGCAGTGCGACAAGAGCGAAGAGCTGTTGGGTGAAATCCTCGCGCGCCTGGTTCAGGAACAAGCCGGCGTCGAGCTGGACTTCGACGAGATCTGAGCCGTGACCCAGCCTGCACCTGTACGCCCGCCCAAGCCGCTGTTCAGTAATGTCAGCCCGGCGGTGCCGTCACCTTGTATCAGTTTGTGTCGCCTGGACGAGCAAAAAGTCTGCCTCGGCTGCTTTCGCCACGTCGAAGACATCCGTGAATGGCGCTCTGCCGACGATGCCCGGCGCCGCGTGATCTGCGCCCAGGCCGAGCAGCGCAGGGCGAGCGCCTGAGGTCGTCTTGTTTATTTGTGACGCTGTGGTAGTGTCCGGGTACGCCTCAACTCATCGAGGCCCGTGAGAACCCCGCCTTTTTCTGGCGGGGTTTTGCTTTTTTGTGCAGAAAAAAGGAGTCTGCCTGAATCATGACCACCGCACCGTCCATCATCCTCACCCGCCTTGACGTGCAGCGTCTGGAGCAACTGATCGACCGCTTGGGCGACGAGACTCCCGGTGTCGAAGCGTTGCAAGCCGAACTCGACCGCGCCGAAGACGTGGTTGGCCACGATGAAGTGCCTGCGGGTGTCGTGACCATGAACTCCAGCGTGCACTGCCGTGAGCAAGGCAGTGGCAAGGACTACCACCTGACCCTGGTTTACCCGAAAGACGCCAACGCCGATGCCGGCAAAATATCGATCCTGGCGCCGGTGGGCAGCGCCTTGCTCGGCCTGCAGGTTGGCCAGCATATCGACTGGCCGGCGCCCGGCGGCAAGACCCTCAAGCTTGAATTGCTGAGTGTTGAAGGCCAGCCAAAAGACGGCGGCGCCTTCCCGCTCTAAATCTGGCTTAGCGCCGCGTTGAGCGACAGCTCCAGCTCGGCCTTGTAGCGCAGGTACAGGTTGCTCGGGCTTTGCACATCACCGAGCAGCCCCGACAGGTCCAGGTCGGTGATGTAGCAGCGGTAACGTTCGGTCTCCCGGCGTTGCCCGACGATTTCCTGGGCGACCACTGCGAACAGCTGGTCGCCAAATTCCAGTTCGGAAAACTCCCGCTGATTGCAGTACAGGGTAATGCCCACCTGGCCTGGTGCGGCCTTGCCGATAATCGCCTGCACGTCATAAAAGGGCTTGTTCGCCGGGTTCAGCGGGGCGGGTCGCGGCTCGATGCCGCGCGCGCGGCCGCCGCCCGACGGCAATAGCTGGTAATACAGGACCTGTACCGCGCCCAGCGGCTCTTGCGGGTCCAGCGGCGACAACGCATCCCGGCGATAGATGATCGACTGCAAAAAGCGCTGCAATGGCGCCAACAGGCTCTGTTCGTCATGGAACGGCAGGCGCTGTTGCCAGAGGGCGTTGAACTCATCCAGCACGTACAGCTCGGCGAAGCCTTCATTGACGCGGTAGAACACCTGCACGCAATCGGCCTGGCCCATGGGCAGCAACAGCGCCAGGTCGTGGTCTTCCAGGGCCATCGAATCAAGGTGCAGCGGGCTGTAGCTGGCGAGTTCTTCACTGAGATAGGCCACCAGTGCGTCCTGGGTCGCCAGTGACACGTGGGTGGCCTGGCCCGGCACCAGCTCCATCACGTGATAGTGCTGTTGTACCTGCAGCAGGTAGCGATGGTTGCCCTGACCCAGCAACAGGTTCTGCGCCGTATCGAAGATTTCTTCTACGCGCTGGGCAATGAATTGCGCACGGTTGTGACAGAAGCAACGTACCCGCAGCCGTGGCAGGTGATCCGCCGGCAACTGGTTGAGGTAGTCGCGCAGGCAGTCGAGCAGCGCATGCGGGCCGTCGTAGCGGCTGACCATCACCTCGTTCCAGCTGTTGAGCGTGACCTGGTCCAGGGTCAGCACCAGGTTGTCGCGCACGCCGGCGTAACTCAGCGAGTCGGTGCGCTCGGTGGTCATCAGGATATTCAGGTCGCGGTGGTGCTTGAGCGGGTCGACGCCGACGTTGATCAGCAGCAACACCTCCTCGGGCACCGCCGAGCGCAGCAGGCGTTCTTCATCGACGCTGGCCAGGGGCAGGGCGACGGTCTGTTGCAGGCTGCCGAGCAGGTTGAACAGCTCGAATTCGGTCATGTCGCTGGTGCCGGGGTGCAGGGCCAGGCGCGTGCTGCTGTCGATCACGCCGTTGCGGTGGCACCAGGTGAGCATTTCCAGCAGGTCGCGGCTGCGCTTGATCGGCGCGAAATGCTCCCATTCCAGCGCCGTGAGGTTGCCGTTGTACAGGCCCCAATGGTGCTGGCCGGGCTCCTTGCGGTTGGGTGATTGCACCAGGGTCAGGGTGTCTTCGGCGAGGTCCGGGGCAATGCCCGGGTTGATGAACTCGACCTTGCCGGCCTTGCGTTCAAAAGCCGCATACAGGCGCCGGCCGAGCACATTGAGGTCGCGCTTGTTGATCAGGCTCACGGTCTGTTCGGTGCGGGCGAACTGGGTGAGGAAGCGGTAGCTGTAATTGAGCTCGTTGACCAGCGCGCGGCGCTCGGAGGCAACCTGGCGCACTTTCCATTGGCTGCGGCTGTCCAGCAGCGTCAGTTGGCGCTGGTCCCAGCCCCATTCATGGGCCAGGCGTTCCAGCAGCAGGCGCTGCCAGCTGGTAGTGCGCTGGCCGGCGGTGAGCTTGCGGTTGACCTTCAGGTACAGCGCGCGCCGCACCAGTTCCAGGCGTTCCGGCTCGTTGCGGGCCTTGAGGTGTTCCTCGATGCGGCGGTAGACCACCATGTACGGGTCCAGCTCGTCCAGGTCCATGTGGTTGGCAAACACTGCGCGCTTGAAGCGCAGGCTCAGGCAGTGCACGTTCGGGTGCTCGCTGGCGTAGACCTCGGTCAGCAGCAGCTTGAGCACCGACTTGTATGGCGACTCAATGCCTTTGAACAACTGCCATAACCCGGCGCCGATGAATTCGCCCGGGGGGATGCGCGCCAGGTGGCCGAGGTCGAGGGTTTCGTCGGCGCGGATAAAGCGCTTGGAGATCAGTGTGTGAGTGAATTCGGCATAACGGGTTTCCTCGTACACCGGCACCAGCCACCAGATCGGCGTGCGCCCGGCCAGCCAGATGGCGGTGCGGTAGAACTCGTCCAGCAGCAGGTAATGCTGGGTGGTGCCGCAGTCGTCGGAGCTGAGCTGGGTGTCGCGCTCGCCGAGTACAAAGCGTGTCGGGTCGATCAGGAAGAAGTGCGCCTCGGCGCCCATGCTCAGGGCCCAGGTTTCCAGCAGTTGGCATTTCTTGCGCAGTTCGGCCAGTTCGTTGTCGCTCAGGTCCGGTGCGTGGCAGACCCACACGTCCATATCGCTCTGGTCGGCCTGGGCCAGCGTGCCGAGGCTGCCCATCAGGAACAGGCCGTGGATCGGTCGCGGCGGGTTGCCATGGCGCGGTTTGTAGGAAAACGAGCGGGTCAGGCGCTGGGCTTCGGTGAGGGCCTGGGCATCGGGTTCGAAATTCGACAGGCCCGCCGGCGTGCTGCCCGACACGTAGCCCGGCAGCAGCGGATGGTTGACGTGGAAAAACAGCGGCAACAGGGTCAGCACACTTTGCTGGCGTGGCGTCAGCCCCTCGACGGCCCGGGCCATGCGGCCCTCATTGAGGGCCATGAATCGCGCGCGCAGCTGGGCCAGAACCTTGCGGTCGATGCCTTCGTCCAGGTCGGGGCGGATTTCATGGGTGCGGGTCATGTCGAATTCGTTGGCTCGCAGAGCCCGACGTGGGCGGCCGTATCGGAGTTTACAGCCAGTAGCGTAGGAGGTTTAGCGGCAAATGGTTTTGACGCCAGAATTTTGTGTCCGCCACGGCAACGCCCTCGGAATCCGCAGTGGGGCGGACTCCATGGGCGGTATCCGGTATCAGGCGGCTTCTTTGGTGGTGGCAGTGGTCAAGATGGTCAGCAGGGTTTGCGCTTGTTCGGCGGCATCCCGGCCCAGGCTGGTCAGGTAGCCTCCGTCCGGCTGGTCGATCAGCCCTTTGGCATGCAGGCGCTTGGCAGCGGCGATGGCCGTGGGAGCAGCGGTCTGGTGGACTTTCAGACCTTCTTTGGTGCTGTCCAGGGGGAAGAGTACAAGGATTTCCAGTTCGGCAACCAACTCAGGGGTATACGACATAAGGACTCCAGACTTTCTAAAATTTATTAGAGGCTAGCAGGCCATAAGGTGAACGCACTTTGCCGAACTGTCCAGCGTGTTGCTGCGCGCCAGGATTATTCCTTTTCGGGCGGCAGTTCAGGCAGCGCACGCAGTGCGGTTTCATACCATTCGGTATCGAAAGCGCGGTCGTCGTCGAGCATCGCGTCGATCTCGTAGGCCAGCACATGGGCCATGAGATTGAGGATCTCTTCGCGCTCGTAGCCCACCAGGGTCAGCTTGTTGAAAGTGGCTTTGGCTGCTGGCGGATTGTCGCTTTCGATCTGGTTTTCGATGGCCTGGATCAGCGTGCTTTCGGTGAATTCTTCTTCGTCGTTATCAATATCGGTCGGCTCGCTCATGGCAGGCTCCTCAAGGAAAGGGCGCCAGTCTACCCCCATTCAGGCAGGTGATGCTGCTGGCAAGGCCAGGCCCCGGCAGCTATAACCCTTGCAGCCAACCCCATTCCCGGCCTGGAGGCAACCGCAATGCTCAAGCTCTACGGATTTTCGGTCAGCAACTACTACAACATGGTCAAGCTGGCGCTGCTGGAGAAAGGATTGCCGTTCGAAGAGGTGCCTTTTTACGCCGGGCAAACCCCCGAAGCCCTGGCCGTGAGCCCGCGCGGCAAGGTGCCGGTGCTGGGGGTGAAGCAGGGGTTTATCAACGAAACCAGCGTGATTCTCGAATACATCGAGCAAACCCAGGAAGGCCCCGCGCTGCTGCCGGCCGAGCCGTTCCAGCGCGCCCAGGTGCTGGCGCTGTGCAGGGAAATCGAGCTGTACATCGAATTGCCTGCTCGTGCGTGTTTCGCCGAAGCGTTTTTCGGCATGGCGGTGCCGGAGGCGATCAAGGAAAAGTCCAAGGCCGAGTTGCTGCTGGGGGTCGGGTCACTGGGCCGGCACGGCAAGTTTGCGCCGTATGTGGCGGGGGAGAGCTTTACGATTGCGGATCTGTATTTCATGTACAGCGTGAACCTCGCCTGTGCGGTGGGCGAGAAGCTGTTTGGCCTGGATTTGCTGGCTGAACTGCCGAAGGCCAAAGCGTTGCTGGAAAGATTGCATGCCATGCCCAACGCTCAAAAAGTGGCGGCAGACCGCGAGGCGGCGTTGCCAGCCTTTATGGCGATGATTGCGGCCAAAAAGTAACCAAATGTGGGAGGGGGCTTGCCCCCGATAGCAGAGTGTAAGGCAACACATGTGCTGGCTGGCCCACCGCTATCGGGGGCAGGCCCCCTCCCACATTTTTTAGCGGCTGGCCAGTAAGGCCTGGCCGCGCACGACGGCAGCCTTCACCTGCGCCGGCGCAGTACCGCCGACGTGGTTACGCGCATTCACCGAGCCTTCCAGGGTCAGCACGGCGAACACGTCCTGTTCGATCTGGTCGCTGAATTTACGCAGCTCTTCCAGGCTCATCTCTGCGAGGTCCTTGCCGGTGTCCACGCCGTATTTCACGGCATGGCCGACGATTTCGTGGCAGTCACGGAACGGCAGGCCACGGCGCACCAGGTAGTCCGCCAGGTCGGTCGCGGTGGAGAACCCGCGCAAGGCCGCTTCACGCATGATCGCGTGCTTGGGCTTGATCGCCGGGATCATGTCGGCAAATGCGCGCAGCGAGTCGCGCAGTGTGTCTGCGGCGTCGAACAACGGTTCCTTGTCTTCCTGATTGTCCTTGTTGTAGGCCAACGGTTGGCCTTTCATCAGGGTCAGCAAGCCCATCAGCGCGCCGAATACGCGGCCGCTCTTGCCACGCACGAGCTCGGGCACGTCGGGGTTTTTCTTTTGCGGCATGATCGAGCTGCCGGTGCAGAAGCGGTCGGGCAAGTCGATGAACTGGAATTGCGCGCTGGTCCACAGCACCAGCTCTTCGGAGAAGCGCGACAGGTGCATCATCGCGATGCTGGCGGCGGCGCAGAATTCGATGGCGAAGTCACGGTCCGACACGCCGTCCAGGGAGTTGCCGCCCACGGCGTCAAAACCCAGCAGCTGTGCGGTGTACTCGCGGTCGATCGGGTAGGTGGTGCCCGCCAGCGCGGCGCTGCCCAGGGGCATGCGGTTGGCGCGCTTGCGGCAATCCACCAGGCGCTCGTAGTCGCGGCTGAGCATTTCGAACCAGGCCAGCAAGTGGTGGCCGAAGGTCACGGGTTGTGCGGTTTGCAGGTGGGTGAAGCCGGGCATGATGGTGCCGGACTCACGCTCTGCCTGCTCCAGCAGACCTTTTTGCAGGCGGGTGATTTCGGCCAGGATCAGGTCGATTTCATCGCGCAGCCACAGGCGGATATCGGTGGCCACCTGGTCGTTACGGCTACGGCCGGTGTGCAGCTTCTTGCCGGTCACACCGATGCGGTCGGTGAGGCGGGCCTCGATGTTCATGTGCACGTCTTCCAGGTCGACGCGCCAGTCGAACGAACCGGCTTCGATCTCACCACGAATGGTGGTCAGGCCGTCGATGATGCTGTCGCGTTCGGCGTCGGTCAGCACGCCGACCTTGGCCAGCATCGTCGCGTGGGCGATGGAGCCCATGATGTCGTGGCGGTACAGGCGCTGGTCGAAGGTGACGGAGGCGGTGAAGCGCGCGACGAAGGCGTCGACGGGTTCACTGAAGCGGCCGCCCCAGGACTGGTTGGTCTTGTCGGTGCTCATGGATTCGCTCGTGATCTGCTAAGTAAGAAGGCGTGGAAGTCTACCGGCGATAATAACAGGGTTGCCCGCGGAGGCGGTGCTGCGGGTCGTCGGCATTTTTATTTGTGCAAAGGATGGCTAAGTGCCTTGCCGCCGAACGCGTCCGGGAAGAGACTGGAGGCAGGCGTTTATTGAAACGATATTTGACGATTGAGCAATGCCATCTCGGTGAACGTCTACAGTTGGACTGATAGTGTGTGAATGCACCAAAGTCGGGTGATGCGGTCATAGCCCAGACTATCCATTTAAACAGGGGGGTATTCGGATTGTGTATCAGCAAACCCTACGACGATGCCCGCAGGCAGCAGGTCTTGGGCGCTATTGAACAGGTCCGGGTAAATATGGGTGCCGCTGCCAGGGCACTTTTTGCCGCTCGCGCTAGTCTTAGCGTGGATCGCTGTGACGCAAGTCACCGCACCTGTCTACGCTATCCTTGTGCGAGACTCACGCAGGAATCCAGCGCAATATGAATGTCCTGATCGTTGATGACGAACCCCAAGCCCGCGAGCGACTGAGCCGTTTGGTCAGTGAGCTCGAGGGTTATACAGTCCTTGAACCGAGCGCCACCACGGGCGAAGAAGCGTTGACGCTGATCGACAGCCTCAAGCCGGATGTGGTGTTGCTCGATATCCGCCTGCCAGGCCTCGATGGCCTGCAAGTTGCCGCCCGCCTGAGCGAGCGAGAATCGCCGCCGGCCGTGGTGCTGTGTGCGGCCCAGGAAGAGTTTTCGGCCGACACGCTGGAAGCCAGCGGCGTCAGCTTCCTCACCAAGCCGGTCGCTGGCGAAGCGTTGCTCAAGGCCCTGAAAAAAGCCGAGCGACCCAACCGCGTGCAACTCGCTGCCTTGACCCAGCCGGCCGCCCAAAGCGGTAACGGGCCGCGCAGCCACATCAGCGCACGTACGCGCAAAGGCATTGAGCTGATCCCGCTGGGCGAGGTGGTCTACTTCATTGCCGACCACAAATACGTGACCCTGCGCCACGAAGCCGGCGAAGTCCTGCTGGATGAGCCGCTCAAGGCCCTTGAGGATGAATTCGGCGATCGCTTCGTGCGTATCCACCGCAACGCGTTGGTTGCCCGCGAGCGTATCGAGCGTCTGCAACGCACGCCTCTGGGGCACTTCCAGTTGTTCCTCAAGGGGCTCAACGGCGATGCGTTGATCGTCAGCCGACGCCATGTCGCCGGCGTGCGCAAGATGATGCAGCAGCTTTAGCCCAGGGGCTTCGGCGCGGTCTGCAATACTTATCCCGGTGCGACGTGGCCAGGGAGGCCCCGCACTTGCTGATTCAAATCAAAGCGTATTTGCCTGAGCTGTTATTATCTGCCGTATCTATTCAGTACGGATTGATCCATGTCCTCTCGCGAAATCCGCATCGCCACCCGTAAAAGCGCCCTGGCCTTGTGGCAGGCCGAATACGTCAAAGCACGCCTTGAGCAGGCTCACCCGGGCCTCACGGTAACCTTGGTGCCTATGGTCAGTCGCGGCGACAAACTGCTGGACTCACCGCTGTCGAAAATCGGCGGCAAGGGCCTGTTCGTCAAGGAGCTGGAAACCGCGCTGCTGGAAAACGAAGCCGACATCGCCGTGCACTCGATGAAAGATGTGCCAATGGACTTCCCTGAAGGCTTGGGCCTGTTTTGCATCTGCGAGCGCGAAGACCCGCGCGATGCCTTCGTTTCCAATACCTTTGCTTCGCTGGATGAGTTGCCATTGGGCAGCATCGTCGGCACCTCCAGCCTGCGTCGCCAGGCGCAACTCTTGACCCGCCGCCCGGACCTGCAGATCCGCTTTCTGCGCGGCAACGTCAACACCCGCCTCGCCAAGCTGGATGCCGGTGAATATGACGCGATCATCCTCGCGGCGGCCGGCCTGATCCGTTTGGGCTTCGAAGACCGCATCACCTCGGCCATCAGCGTCGAGGACAGCCTGCCGGCTGGCGGGCAGGGCGCTGTTGGCATTGAGTGCCGCACCGTCGACACTGAAATCCACGCCCTGCTCAAACCCCTGGACCACCACGACACCGAAGTACGTGTCACCGCCGAGCGTGCGTTGAACAAGCACCTCAACGGTGGCTGCCAGGTGCCGATCGCCTGTTATGCCGTGCTGGAGGGTGAAAACCTGTGGCTGCGCGGGCTGGTGGGTGATCCGGATGGCGGCACCTTGCTGACCGCCCAAGTGCGTGGCCCGCAACGTGACGCCACGGCGCTGGGGATCCAGGTAGCGGAAGAACTGCTGGACAAGGGCGCTGGCGCCATTCTGCAAAAGGTCTATGGCGAGGCTGGCCCGCAGTGACCGACTGGCGAGTGCTGCTGACGCGGCCCGCCGAGGAATCGGCGGCCGTGGCGGCGGCATTGTCCGACGCGGGAATTTTCAGCAGCAGCTTGCCGTTGCTGGACATCGAACCGTTGCCCATCACGCGCGAACAGCAGGCGGTCTTTCATGACCTTGGCCGCTATTGTGCGGTGATTGTGGTGAGCAAACCGGCTGCACGCCTGGCCGTGCAAGAATTGGATCAAGTTTGGCCGCAGCTGCCGTGGTTCAGTGTCGGCGCAGCGACTGCGCAAGTGCTGGCCGATGGTGGGTTGCGTGTTCACTATCCGCAGACGGGTGACGACAGCGAGGCTTTGCTTCAATTGTCTGCCTTGCGCGAGGCTATCGCACGCCCGGATGCCCGGGTCCTGATCCTGCGGGGCGAGGGTGGTCGTGAGCTGCTGGCTGAGCGTTTGCGCGAGCAAGGTGCTAGTGTCGATTATCTGGAGTTGTATCGCCGACTCCTGCCGGCATACGACGCCGGTGTGCTGACGCAGCGCATCCAGTTGGAACGCTTGAACGGCCTGGTGGTCAGCAGTGGGCAGGGTTTTGTGCACTTGCAAGCCCTGGCTGGAGTCGATTGGCCGCAGGTAGCGCAGCTGCCGTTGTTCGTGCCCAGCCCGCGAGTCTATGAGATGGCGCGGGCGGCTGGCGCAGAAAAAGTTGTGGATTGTCGCGGCGCGAGTGCCGCGGCTTTGTTAGTGGCGTTACGGAGTCATCCCGTTCCCACTCTCTGATACGCAAAGGACGGATACGTGAGCGAAACAGCCTTGCCTAAAGATGAAACCCAACCCGCACTTGATGCGCCGGTTGAGTCACCGGTCTCCGCGCCACGCCGTGGCAATGGCCTGGCAATCGTCGCCCTGCTGCTCGGTGCTGCCGGCGTCGCCGCCGGCGGTTGGGGGATCTGGCAGGTCCGTGCCCTGCAAGCCAGCAGCCAGCAACAGCTGGGCCAGGTGCAGACCCTCGATGACCAGTCCCAATCGCTCAAGCAAAACCAGCAGCAACTGGCTGCGCGCCTGGGCCAACTGCCCGGAGCAGACGAGCTGGAGGAGCGCCGCCGCCTGGTGGCCCAGTTGCAGGGTGATCAACAGCGCTTGAGCCAGCGTTTGGAAACGGTACTGGGCGCCAGCCGTCAGGATTGGCGTTTGGCCGAGGCCGAGCACCTGATCCGCCTGGCCAGCCTGCGACTGTCTGCCCTGCAAGATATCAACAGTGCCCAGGCGCTGGTCCAGGGCGCCGACGAAATTCTTCGCGAGCAGAGCGACCCGGGTTCCTACGCCGCCCGCGAGCAATTGGCCAAGAGCCTTGCCGCGCTGCGCAGCACCGAGCAGCCGGACCGCACCGGGCTGTACCTGCAGTTGGCGGCCCTGCGTGATCAGGTCGTACAGTTGGCGGCTATCGCGCCTGAATACCAGCTTCCCGCACCCACGTCCGAGGAGCGCCCGAGCACTGACACGGACAACCGCTGGAGCCAGTGGTGGGAGCAGATTTCGCGCTACTTCCGTATCGACTTCAACCCGGATGACAATATCCGTCCGCTGCTGGCTGGCCAAGGCCTGAACCAGGTGCGCCTGGCCCTGAGCCTGGCCCTGGAGCAAGCCCAATGGGCGGCGCTCAATGGCGAGACGGCGGTGTACAGCCGCGCCCTTGGCGAGGCGCGCAGCGTGCTGCAGGACAACTTCAACCAGGACAACCCGCAAAGCAAGGCGATGCTGGCGCGTATCGCCGAGCTTGAGCCCAAGGCTGTCTCCGTGGTGACGCCAGACCTCGCCGCGAGCCTGGCGGCCGTGCAGGCCTACCTTGAGCGTCGTCATCTGTCTGCCGATGAAGCCAAGGCGCTGGCCGCACCTGCGGCCACCCCGGCGAAGCAGGAGTAGAACCGATGAAGCGTTTCTATGTGATCCTGGTGCTGGCGATTGCGATTGCCCTGGCAGTGGGCGTGGGTATTTCCAAACACACCGGCTACGTGCTGATTACCTATCCGCACGTGTTCCATTACGAGTCGAGCCTGTGGGCGACCGTGGTGGCGGTGTTTGCCGTTGGCCTGGCGATCTACCTGATCCGCGTGCTGCTGGGGCTGGTCACCACCTCCGGTGGGGTGGTCAACCCATGGTCGCGCCGCAACCGCAGCCGCCGCGTGCAGATCGCCATCGAACAGGGCCAGATGGACCTCGCCGAGGGCCGCTGGGCCAGTGCCGAACGTCACCTGCACCGTGCCGCCGAAGCTGAGCGCCAACCATTGCTGTACTACCTCGGTGCGGCGCGGGCGGCCAATGAGCAGGGGCGCTATGAAGAGTCTGACAGCCTGCTGGAACGCGCCCTGGAGCGTCAGCCCCAGGCAGAGCTGGCGGTTGCCTTGAGCCATGCGCAATTGCAGCTGGACCGTGGTGACACGGACGGCGCGTTGATCACTTTGCAGGCGATGCACGAGCGTCATCCCCATAACGCCCAGGTGCTGCGCCAGTTGCAGCGCCTGCATCAGCAGCGCGGCGACTGGTCCGCCGTGATCCGCCTGCTGCCGGAACTGCGCAAAGACAAGGTGCTGCCGGCCACCGAGCTGGCCGAACTTGAACGCCGCGCCTGGGGTGAGAATCTGAGCCTGGCGGCCCAGCGGGAAGAGCAGGGCGAAGCCGGCTTGCAGGCCCTTGAGCGGGCCTGGCAACAACTGACCTCCGCCCAGCGCCAGGAGCCGCAACTGGTCCTTGCCTATGCCGAGCAACTGCGCCAACTGGGCGCCGACGCCAAGGCTGAAGAAGCGCTGCGCGGCGCTATCAAGCGCGGTTACGACAGCCACCTGATTCGTCTCTACGGCCTGCTGCGTGGCAGTGACCCGGCCAAACAATTGAAGTTTGCCGAAGGTTGGCTCCAGGACCATGCCGCCGATGCCAGCCTGTTGCTGACACTGGGCCGCCTGTGTCTGCAAAACAGCCTGTGGGGCAAGGCGCGGGACTACCTCGAGAGCAGCCTGCAAGTGCAGCGTAACCCCGAGGCATGTGCCGAGTTGGCACGCCTGTTGGCCCAGCTGGGCGATACCGAGCGCAGCAATCAGCTGTTCCAGGAGGGCCTGGGCTTGCTGGATAACCGTTTGCTGGCCTCGCCGTTGCCTGTTCCTGCGCGGGTTTGACGTAGGAAGGTGTTAAGGGTTGGCTCAGATATGTCTGCTAGCCAGCCCTTCAATGTCTCGTCAGCGGGGTTGTAGGCGTGTTCCTACGCTTGGCAGCTCTGATTCCTCCACGTTCTGACGGGTTATCCTTACGCTCTCACGGAATCGTCTGCTCTGGCGCGTATTGAAACGGGCCAGGCCTTTCCTCTACCGTATCGACCTATACTTCGCGGTGCGGATACAGCATGTCTTTTGCCCCTTCACGTAGCTTTTTTTTCCTCGCGTTCCTGGCCGGAGCGCTGACGTTGGGCGCGTCTTTTTACCTGGAGTTCGGTGCGTCGTTGCGGCCGTGTTTTCTGTGCCAGATGCAACGAGCCTTTCTCGCTGCATTCATGTTGATCAATCTGGTCGGCGCCCTCCATAACCCCAAGCGCTCGGCCATCTACCTGTATGGGCTGGCAAGCATGGCTTGCGCGCTGCTTGGGGCAATCACCGCCGTGCGCCAAGTGTTGCTACAAAATGCCGCACAGGAGCAAGCGGATTGCTTGCCCAACCTGCACCTCATGATCGAAAACCTGTCGTTGTGGCAGGCATTGCAATGGGCCTTCAAAGGCACCGTCGATTGCATGGAAATCAACTGGACACTGTTTGACTTGAGCCTTCCCGAGTGGAGCCTGCTGTTCTTCGTGGCGATGCTGGTGTTGGGCGTCATGCAGTTTTCACGGCTGTTTTTGCGCCAGCGTTTGAGCCCCGCAGGGCATTAAAACCCAGGCGCAATTTGTAGGACGGGATTAAACACTTGTATGAACTTTCTCTCCTGCGTACCTTGAAGCCATAGTCATGCGGGCATAATCTGGCCCGCACGCGTTTGTGAAACCTTTTGTCAGATGCGGCCTTGTCCGGCTGCCGCTTTATCCTTTAAGTGTTGTGCGGGCACCCGGCGGCAGCGCCCCTATAGGGAAGAGAGATCATCATGCTGGAAAGTTGTCAGAATGCTCAGGAACGCTGGGGTGGGGTGCACAAGCTGATCGACAGCTGGTTGAAGGCACGTCACGAACTGGTTCGGGCCTTTGATGCTCTCGGCGCCAAGCCCGAGGCACTGGCTGAGAATCGCGAACCGTTACAAGACTTCTGCGGTGTGCTGATGGACTACGTGTCTGCAGGCCACTTTGGCGTCTACGATCAACTGACCAACGAAGCTAAAGCCTTTGGTGATGATCGAGGGTTGGAGCTCGCTGATACTATTTATCCGCGCCTGGAAGCCATCACAACGAAGCTCGTTGCGTTTAACGACCTGTGCGATGCCGGCCAATGTGTTGCAGAAAAATTCAAAGAGTTGGGTGGTTTGCTCCATGAGCGTTTCGAGCTGGAAGACTGCCTGATCGAAGTACTGCACAACGCCCACAAGGAAGAGCCTGTAACCCAGGCTTGAACCTCGATGGCGATACAAAAAACGGTGCGCATGACGCACCGTTTTTTATTGGGTTAGTGGCGGGTGCCGAGCAATTCGATCTCGAACACCAGCGGCGTATACGGCGGGATCAACTCACCGGCACCGTCTGCGCCATACGCTTGAGCCGATGGAATCACCAGGCGCCACTTCGCGCCCACCGGCATCTGTTGCAATGCGCTGCTCCAGCCACTGATCACACTGTCCAGACGAAACCATTGGGGCTGCGGGCTCTGATCGAAGACTGTGCCGTCGGGCAATCGCCCAATGTATTTCACTTCAACCTGATCGTTCGCTCCAGGCTTGGTGCCGCTGCCGGGTGTGAGTTCTGTCAGCAGGATTCCATCGGCCAATTCGCGCACGCCTTTGGCGGCTTTTTCCTTGGCTAAAAATTGTTGTTCAGCGGCGAGGGCTTTTTCGCTTTGAGGTGCTTGCGCATCGGCTTGGCTCTGCGCTTCGTGCTGGGCAAGAATCTGTTCGATACGCGCGTTATCCAGCGCCAGCGGTTTGCCTTGATAGGCTTGCTTGAGGCCGTCGACCAGCGCCTGGATCTGCAGGTCGGGAACCTCTTGGCGCAAGCGCTCACCGAGGCTGGCGCCCAGGCTGTAGGCGAGGTCGTGCGAGTCCTGGTCTACGGTTTTGGACGGCGATTGCTCGCTCGCATGGGCCACGGAAATTGCCAGCCCGAGGACAAGAAAAAGGTAACGCGACATGGGCATTCTCCCGCCGAAAGTGCGACGGATTATGCCAGTGTGAGTGGGTAAAAAGTGCCGCGTATTTTCGTTATATCGATAAGAATTTTCGCACGGTGCAACGCAAGGCAAACGATACTGTCAACATGCCCTAGCGGCGGTAAGAGCAGAGGGCTAGTATGAGCCGCACCCACGTCAGCCAGGAGGTAAACCATGTCGGCCAAACAGAAGCCTGTTAATACCCCGTTGCATTTACTCCAACAACTTTCGGGCAGCTTGCTCGAACATCTGGAAAGCGCCTGTTCCCAAGCGTTGGCTGATGCAGAAAAACTGCTCGCCAAGCTGGAAAAGCAACGCGGTAAAGCGCAAGAAAAGCTGCACAAATCCCGCACCAAACTGCAAGACGCCGCCACTGCCGGCAAGGCCAAGGCTCAAGCCAAAGCCAAAGACGCTGTCAAAGAACTTGAGGACCTGCTGGACGCCCTCAAGGATCGCCAAGCTGAAACCCGCGCCTACATTTCCCAACTCAAAAAAGATGCTCAAGAAAGCCTGAAACTGGCCCAGGGCGTTGGTCGTGTGAAGGAAGCTGTAGCCAAAGTGTTGGGCTCGCGTACTCCGGCAAAAGCTGTTGCTGCGAAGGCACCGGCTAAAGCGGCCGCCAAGCCAGCGGCGAAAACTGCTGCTGCAAAACCAGCTGCCAAAACTGCCGCTGCCAAGCCAGCCGCCAAGCCAGCTGCTAAAACCGCTGCTGCCAAGCCAGCCGCCAAGCCAGCTGCTAAAACCGCTGCTGCCAAACCAGCCGCCAAGCCAGCTGCTAAAACCGCTGCTGCCAAACCAGCCGCCAAGCCAGCTGCTAAAACCGCTGCTGCCAA